>DATLQY010000614.1:0-14498 GCA_035534975.1 Pirellulales bacterium | reverse complement strand
GTCGTTCATATCCAGGACGAGCCGGTCGCCGTGCAAGCCGAGGGCGTGGTGAAGTACCAATACTTCCAGGTCGATCCGGGCTTCACCGAAGACAAGTGGATACAGGCGGCGGAGGCCCGGCCCGACAACCGATCGGTGGTGCACCACATCGTGGCTTTCTTCGTACCGCCGGGCGAGAAGGCCCGCGGCGGACGCGGCGCGATGATCGGCTACGCCCCCGGCATGCCACCCAACAAGTTTCCGCCGGGGGCGGCGTTGTTCGTGCCGGCCGGCTCGAAGGTGGTCTTCCAGATGCACTATACGCCCAGCGGCAAAGAGCAAAAGGACCGCAGCTACATCGGTTTGAAGTTTGCCGATCCGGCCCAGGTGAAGTACCGCATGGGTGGAGGCATGGTGCCCAACAATTTCTTCGAGATACCGCCCGGCGCCGATAATCACGAAGTGCGTTCGACGCACCATTTCACCAACGACGCGCGGCTGTTGACGCTCACGCCCCACATGCACCTGCGGGGCAAGTCGTTCCGCTACGAGGCCGAATATCCGGACGGCACGCGCGAGATCCTGCTTGACATCCCACGGTACGACTTCAACTGGCAACTTCGGTACACGCTGGCCGAGCCGAAACTGTTGCCCAAGGGGACCCGGCTGGTCTGCACCGCCCATTTCGACAATTCCGAGAAGAACCTCGCCAACCCCGATCCGACCAAGCCCGTCCGCTGGGGCGACCAGACCTGGGAGGAGATGATGATCGGCTACTACAGCACGCTGCCGATGGAAACGGTTGACGCGGGCCAGACCAGGCCGGAGGAGACGACCGCGGGCGAGGGCGGGAAGTGAGATGGAAGGATGAAGGCGGAAGGATGAAGGATGAAGCCAGGAAGTAGATGATCGTGCCTGGCGGTTGAATTGCGATGTGCCATGGCCCCGAGCGCGCGCATCGAAACTGGTGATGGTTCCGATACCCTTCTCATGGCTCGGAATTCGGACGAATTCTGCTACCCCAGCGGGTGCGCGCCTCTGAATGCCACCAGCCCCTCGTCGCCGCCGCCTCTAGGCGTTAGAATTCTCGCGGGTGGTGGTTGATCCATCCCCTCATCCTTCATCCCTCATCCTTCCTCCTTCCTCTGATGCGACATCCTCTGCTGGCACCGGATCTGCGCGAGTTGATCGCCGAGCGAAGTGAAGAACCTCTGCGCGACTTTTTCGCCTCCCACCACCCGGCCGATTCGGCCGAATTGCTCGACGACCTCAAGCCCGACGAGGCCCTCTTCGTCCTGAACCTGCTCAACGGCCGCGACCGGGCCGCCGTCTTCTCCTACCTGGAGCCTGAACTGCAAGACGGCGTGGCAGGGCTGATGGAGCGCGGGGCGCTGGCGGCCTTGTTGACCTACATGTCGCACGACGAGCGGGCCGACCTGGTGAGCCGCCTGCCACGGCAGCGGACCGAGCAGATCATGCCGCTATTGGCCCATGCCGAACGCGAGGACATTCGCACCCTGGCCTCTTACCGCGAGGGGACCGCCGGGGCGGTGATGACCAGCGACTACGCCACGCTGCCGCCCGAAATCACCGCGGCGGCGGCCATCGACCGCCTGCGTCACGAGGCGCCCGACCGCGAGACGATCTACTACTGTTACGTCCTCGACGACGGCCGGCGACTGGTGGGCTTCGTGTCGCTCAAGGACCTGATCCTGGCCCCCCCCGCGCGGCTCGTCTCGCAGATCATGCAGACGGTGGTGGTCTCGGCCACGGTCGACGAAGACCGCGAGTTGGCCGCGCAAAAGCTGATGGAATACGACCTGATCGCGCTGCCGATTCTTGACGCCGACTCGCGTCTGGTGGGTATCGTCACGCACGACGACGTGATCGACGTGATCGTCGACGAGGCCACCGAGGACGTCTATCGCATGGGCGGCGTCGAGCCGCTGGGCGAGAGTTACCTCCGCACCCCTTTCGCCACGCTGTGGGGCAAGCGGGGCTTTTGGCTGGCGATCCTGTTCGTCGGCGGGTTCCTGACCACCACGGCGCTGGCCAGCTACGAAAGTCTGTTCATCCAGATTCCCGCCCTGGTGTTGTTCGTACCCTTGATCATCTCAGCCGGCGGAAACTGCGGTTCGCAATCGGCCACGTTGATCACCAGGGCCCTGGCGCTGGGCGAGGTTCACCCTCACGACTGGTTTCGCGTGCTCTGCCACGAGATTCTGATGGGAGCCTCGCTCGGACTGACATTGGGCCTGGTCGGGTTCGCGCGGGCATGGTTGACGCCGGCCGATGTATTGGATGAATTGGACCCCGTGCGGCTGGCCACCGTAGTGGCCGTCGGCGTGGCCGCGGTCGTGCTGTGGGGCAACCTGGTCGGCGCGCTGTTGCCGCTGGCCTTGAAGCGAGGCGGACTCGATCCCGCGCTGATGTCGAACCCCGTCGTGGCCAGCATGGTCGACGTGACGGGGATCGTGGCCTACTTCGCGATCGCGAAGGCACTGTTGACCTGAATTGACCTTCGCCGGAACGCGGATGTAGCGGAATTCGTGAGAATTCCGAATTTCAAAGGCGGGCGGACTTTAAGCTAACGAGTTCAGCTACTTGCACGTTCCGAGGTGCAACACGCGGAAACCGATGGGGATGAATGGGTGGTCCAGTTCGTTTTCGATCCTGCGAATGGTGCGGATTATTCCGCGGACATTGCAATTGTGGTTGTCGACAACGCAACCGGCCACGCTCGCCTATTCGAAACCCTCTGCTCCACGTTCGGCTGGCTACTTTTTTCTCGTCGTGCTGATGAACCTCGGCGTCTGTACCAGCACGTACGGACGAATGTGGTCCGCGGACAACTTTCGCCCAGTGCTGACGACGACCAGCGCCGTCTTATTCGGACGTGGCGGAGCAATTCTCGTCAGACTGCGGATCAATACCGTGGTGGAGCAGCTACCGTCCGCCGTTTCGGTGATGGTCACGCCATCCAGAATGCCCCAGTAAGCTAGATCCCGGATCGCCTCCGCAGGGGCAAAAATTACGGGGACCAGCCTTCCGGACTTTCGAGCATCAATCAAAAGTCTCTTCGCGGCCACCCATTTCCTGCCTTCCACAAACTTGCCGCCCCGCTTGCGGCGAAACAAAGAGGCAAGGGCTTTCGAGTGCAAAATGGTGTAGACGCTCGTTTCGGCATAGTTGGGGCCTGGTTGTGGAGAAGAAACGGGCGGCCGCTTGGCGGGTGGCTCGCTATCGTCTTCTTCCTCGGCGCCTCGGTTCTCGCCGTCATCAACGACGTCGGTTCTCCTTGAGGCTTATTCTATACCACACCGCAGGTCCTGAGCGAGACATTTCGCCCCTCCAAGCGGCCCCCAATCGGTGCGATCGTCGGCAGCGAACCCGGCAGTGGAATCGGCTAGGTCTGGTTCGGCCCGATTGCGCGCCGGCCACGAATCAGGAGTCTCTTGGAATTGATTCCCATTCCTCAATAGTCGGGTCGTTCTCGATCCAGACGCCGACCAGGTCATCGTCGTCGGAGCAGTGCCATTCGATTTGATCGCCGTCAGCAAACTCGGCGATGGAGTCGGCGAGGTATTGTTCGGCAAGGTCGCGGACGACGGGGTCGGCGTGGTCGAGGAACTGTTGGAACGGGCGCCGGCAGCGTCGACGAATCTTGCCGTCGGAGGAGAAGCAACGCTCAAGATTGCGCATCGCCTGACGTCGCGCCAATTCGTCGCCGCCGAGTCGGGAGCACTCGCGGCAGACGTGCCGCGCATGACCCTTGCCGCTGAAACGTTCATTCGCCAAGTTGCGTTCGCAGGACCAGCAGTAATGCCCCGATCGTTTCCCCCGATTTCGTCGTTTGCGCGACATTCCGGCACCACATCGCCTGTTTCCGCAAGAACATCGATTCTAACCCACCGGGAGCAGGCGGGAAACGTCCCCTCCACAGGTTGAAAAGCTGTTCTACTTCCGTATACTCAAGGATGGCCTGTACAATCCCTATAAGCAAAGAATTCGCCATGAAGAAACAAGAAGTGCTGGAGTTGCTCGAGCAATTTCCCGACGACAACGTCGACACCGAAGAACTTATGCGCGGCTTGTACCTCAAGAGCAAGCTTGAGGACGCCGAGGACGCAGTGGAGCGCGGCGATGTTGTCAGCCACGACGAGGTGGTGAAGCGGAGTCAGACGTGGTTCAAATAGATTGGACTGGTCCCGCACTTACCGACTTGGAAGGAGTGCATGACTACATTGCTCGCAACTCGGCACATTACGCGCGCTTGACGGTCGAACGGATTCGACAGACTGCGGCCCGCTTGGCGAAGTTTCCGAAAATTGGCCACTTCCTTCCCGATCTTCCGGAATCGCCCTACCGGGAAGTTTTGGCCGGCTCGTACCGGCTCATCTATCGCGAGGACGAGCTGCACCACCGAGTGCTGATTATGGCGGTCGTCCACGCCTCGCGGAATCTTCCACCGCTACTTGAAGGACGTTGACCCCTATGCCTGAACCCCTCGTCTACCTCAACGGCCGTAAGCTGCGCGCCTCGCAGGCGCACGTGGCGATTTACGACCTGGGCGTAGTCATGGGGGCGACGGTCACTGAAATGACCCGTACCTTCCGCCGCGAGCCCTACCGCCTCGACGACCATCTCGCCCGGCTCTACCGCTCGTTGCGTTACGTGCGGTTCGACATTGGGCTCAGCCAGGCCGAGCTGGCCGACGCCTCGCGCGAGCTGGTGGCGCACAACGCGGCGCTCTTACCCGAGGGAGGCGAGCTGGGTCTGATCCATTTCGTCACGGCCGGCGAGAACGCGCTCTACGCGGGATCGGCGGGCGGCGGCGCCAAGACGACGCCCACCGTCTGTGCGCACACGTTCCCACTGCCCTTCGACCTTTGGTCGAACAAGATGCGCGAAGGGGTCCATGTCATCACACCTTCGATCCGCCACGTGCCACCGCAATGTTACGACCCTAAAATGAAGTACCGCAGCCGGATGCACTACTACCTGGCCGACCAGGAGGCGCGGTTGGCCGACCCCGACGCCGTGGCGCTGTTGCTCGATCTGGCGGGCAACGCCACCGAGACGAGCGGCGCGAACTTTCTGATCGTCGAGCGGGGCGCGATCGTGTCGCCCACGTTGACCAACACCTTGCCCGGCGTCAGCCGGGCGACGGTGATCGAGTTGGCCGCCCGGCTGGGAATCCCGTTCATCGAGCGCGACGTGCAGGTGTTCAGCGTGATCAACGCCGACGAAGCCCTGCTGGCCAGTACCCCGTACTGCCTGCTGCCGGTCACGAAGATCAACGGCTTGCCGATCGCCGACGGCCGTCCGGGCCCCATTTTCCGCCGGCTCCTGACAGCCTGGAGCCGCGACGTGGGAGTGGATATCGAGAAGCAGATCCTAGGGGAAGCAAAATAGGTTCCGCCTCATGTCCCCGGCAGCGGATCCGCCGCTTGACATGCCCGCGTGCGAAGTTAAGGTTCAACTTGAACTTGGATTTACGCGTGCTCTGGAGCGTGCAATGAAAACCGTCTCGATGCTCGAATTCCGAAAAAAGGCGCGGTTGGAGACGGCCTTCCCACTACTCACCCCTCACCGCTTTCCATTGCTGGTCCTGCAAGCTGGCGAGCGCCGCCAGGTTCACGCGGAGCGTTTGCAGCCCTTCGTCGAGCGTGCAGGGGGGCGGGATGCGACCTTCGACCGCATCCAGAAAAGCGTGCGCTTGGGCGATGAACATCGTGTCGCGCGCGACCGCGTCGTGGTGCTCGTCGCTCCACGACTCGCCGGGCTCCATCATCCACCGCCAGCGCTGGCGGTGCGACTCGAACCGCGCCGTGCCGCGCTGGCAGACGACCGTAATTGTCGCCTCGTTCGGCGCCTGGTACTGGTTGAGCGCGTAGGAGGCCAGCGCCGGACCGTGCCGTGCCAGGACATGGACGGTGTCTTCGACGTCGACGTCTTCGAGGAGTTGGTGCCTCGCGTCGACCACCAGTCGGTCCATGGGTCCCAGGAGCCATTCTCCCGCGTTCACCAGGTGGGTCAGCGCATCTTGGATCGCGCCTCCGCCGCTCGCGCGGTCAGCGTAATAAATCGTGCGGTACGCCGGGCGATAGGTGGGAAAGTGTTGCCCGGCCACCGCCACCAGCTCGACCGGACGCCCGAAGCGGCCTTCGCAAATCGCCTGCCGCATCGCCGCCAGTGCCGGGTGCAACCGATAGACGTAGGCCACGGCCGCCACGACGCCGCGCTCGACGACGGCCTGCCGGAGCCGTTCGATCCCGTCGAGTGTCGTGCCCAGGGGCTTCTCGATGAGCACGTGCAGTCCGGCCTCGACCAGTCTCGTGGCGAGCGGCACGTGCAATGGGGCCGGCGTGGCCACCACAGCCGCCTCCACGCCGGTCGCCAAAGCCGAGTCGAGATCGGCGTGGACCGAAACTCCGTAGCGCACCGCCACGGTCCGCGCCAGCCCTTCGTCGATTTCCAGCAGTGAAGCATCGGCGCGGCCGGTATCCTGGAAACAACGCACGTGGCGCTCGCCGATCGAGCCGACGCCGATCACCAGAACTTTGTGCCGTTTCACCATCGTCGCTCCGACGGTCTGGCAGGCCGAATGCCTGGTCCACGACGGATTCGGCCCTGTAGCGGAAAAGCGTAAGGGTTTCGATTTCCACCGCGACGTCCGGAATTCTCACGAATTCCGCTACGCGTTGTCCCTATTCTGGCCAAGCCGATCATCAAAAGTAAAGCCAAGCGGGGAGAATTCGCGGCGGATCACTTCCAGCCCCGCCTTGACGAACACCAGGTCGCAACCATGGCAAATGAACCTCGCGCCCAGCTCGAGCAGTTGCCGCGTCCGCTCCAGCGATCCGCTGGTCGTACCCCAGACCTTGCCCGCCAGCCGCGCGGCCTCGGCAACTTTCCGAATCGACTCGTGGATGAGCGGATGGTCGAATTGGCCGGGCACGCCGCTGGTGATCGACAGGTCGGCCGGGCCGATGAACAGCACGTCGACCCCTTCCACCGCGGCGATCGCCCGGGCCTCGTCGAC
The DNA here is from genome assembly GCA_035534975.1 of Pirellulales bacterium. Classification (GTDB taxonomy): domain Bacteria; phylum Planctomycetota; class Planctomycetia; order Pirellulales; family JAICIG01; genus DATKSN01. Next base: position 7,474 of record DATLQY010000614.1, on the reverse strand, counting down.
GGCCCGCAGCTCCTCGATCTGGATCACGACGAAGGTCTCGGCGTTCGCCTCGCGTACATAGTGGTCGATCGGGAGCGAACAAAAGGGCATGTCGGAGTTGCCGCCGTCGAAGCCGCGACGTCCCAACGGAGCGAATTTCGACCAGCGCACGACTTCGGCCGCTTCGGCGGCGTCGTCGCAGCGGGGATACATGATCCCTTGGGCCCCGGCCTCGAGCAGCCTGCCCATGCGCATGAATTCGCCCTTGGCCGGCCGGGCCATGACGTCCGCCCCGCCGACGCGGGCCGCGCGCATCAATTGTCCCGCCGTCTCGACCGAATAGCCGTGGTGTTCCAGATCCATCCAAATGCAGTCGAAGCCCATCAGGCTCGTGAGCTCGTAAATCGAGGGGTCGGTGAAATGCAACGCCGGCACGAGCACCGGCTCGCCGCGTGAGAGTTTGGCTTTGACTTTGCTACGGCGCATGGCAATGAAATGCGGAAGGAGGTTCAGGGGTCGGGTGTGCCGTACAGCCTACGGTACGGCACGGCGAGTTGCAAACGGCTTGCCAAAATGGCGTTCGGACACCGACTGCGCGGCAGTGGATCGGCATGGCCTTCTTGTTGCGCAGCAACAAGAAGGCCCTAGAAAAAGCCGACAAAAACGTGTTCATTATCGACAAGCCAGCGGTCTCGGCCGCTAGGCCGTGTCGCAATACGACGGGGCTTTACATCGGTGCCCGCGTCGCCGAAGCCCCACGCCCTGGAGGCGGCGGTCGGATGATGAACACGTTGTTGTCGGCTTTTTTGGGCATGTCGCGGTTACATGTCGCGGGTACGCGGCGCCGCCCGGGCGTAGTACATCGCGCCGCCCTGCCCGCGCGACCCTGCGCAGGCTCTGGTGCCGACGAGAGCTACCATCGATCTGATCTCTTGGTGACGGCGTGACGTAGGCGATAAAGGGGAGACGATCCCAGGGGCAAATCAGGCACCGTGGCGCCATCGCACGGCGCCGACATCGCCGCGACACCGGCGGCCGGCCGCTACGCGAAGAAAACGGACTCCGCATTCCCCGACATGCCCTGATCGCAGCGCGGGGAGGCGTGAAAAAGGGTGGCGCGCCAATGAGACGGCCGCTACGCGGCTTGCTCGCCGGCATGGGAATGGCGGAGATCCGTTTTCTTCGCTCCGCTCGCCATACTTTCGGCAATGCGGTGTCACGCTTCCACGGCCCCGTCGACCCACTCGACGAGCCTTTCGACCTCGGCCGCGGGCCAAGGTTGGTCCAAGGCGCCCAGAGGTGGCCGCGGCATGCCAACGTCGATACCGCTCTTCAGCCGCACCGCCGCCCGCAGGAACGACCATACGCCTGGCGGTTTGAGCGCCTGGTAAATGGCCTGCTGGAAAATGAGCATGAAGCGACGCCCGGTTTCGACCGAGCCGGCCACGAACTCGCCCCGCGCGCGTTGGCAGGCCCGGCCCCAGACGTTGTAGAACGTGCCGATCGCGCCCACGGCGCCCGCCAGGGCGGCATGGCACATGACTTCGTCGGCGCCGCTGAAAAGTCGCAGGCGATCGCCGCCGAAGGCCTGGATCAGGCCGAACTGGTAGAGGTCCCGGTCGGTGATCTTCATCCCCGCGATGTTCGGCACCGTCAGCAGGCGGTCGACGTACTCGCGCGGATCAAGCGCGACCTGGTTGACCGTGCCCAGATGATAGACGAACAAGGGCAAGTCGCCGGCGGCGCCGATGCGGCGGTAGTGCTCGAACGTCGCTTCGGGACCGGCCGGGTAATAAATCGGAGCGACGCAGGAGACCGCATCGGCGCCTACGGCGGCGGCGTGGCGTGCCAGCATAACCGCGTCGTCGGTGGCCACGGCCCCGACGTGGACCATGACCCCAATTCGTCCGGAGGCGGCGCGGACCACGCGCTCGGCCACCAGGCGCCGCTGGTCGAGGTCCAACAGCGGCCACTGGCCCGTCGAGCCCAGGATGTAGAGCCCGTCGAGTCCCTGGACGACGAACCACTCGACCAGCCGTTCGATGCCGGCGGCGTCAGGACTGCCCGCCGCGTCGAGCGGCGTGAGCATCGCCGGCCACAGGCCGCCGAATGGTGTCATGTTTTGACCAGCCGTTTGGGTACGCTGAAGGAGTAGAGGATCGTCACCACCCCGGCCGAAAGCAGGCTCCAGGGCGCCCAATCAGAGGGGACGAGCTCACGCTTGGCAGCGACGGGGTTCAACGCACCCATCAAACCCCCGCCACGAGCGCCGCTGAGCACGGCCTTGTCGATTACCAGGCATTCCGCGCCCAACAGGCAGCAATACACACCCAAGGCCAGGAACAACGCGCGCCACATTGGAAATTCGTCCTTGCGGACCCTCCGCTTCGTAGGTTCATTGAAGTAGCGAGCAAATCGTACATCGGTCTCGCCGTCGTTAGGTATCGTCGGCGATTCGAGGGCGCCTCGCGGAAACGCTCCATTCGCAATACACGCGGCACCGCCCGCAGATCGGGCACGACTGTTTTTGGCGGGCTGCGCTAGCCGCCCGTTCGTGCCGGGCTTACGGGAATTGCCGGTTCGACACGCCGGGCAAGAGGGGAAAACGCTGACATGGCGCGGGCAGGATGAACAAGGCGCCTTCGCACGGCCGATGCCTGATGACATGGCGTGCCAGCATAGCACGTGAGATTCCGAGCGTTGAGCGATGGCAAGATTTCGACGGTAGCGATTCGGCCAGTTGTTAGGCCGGGGAAGCATCTCTATAATACTTAATGAGTGTTGCCCAATCCGGGAGACAGTTCGCTTGGCGGCGAAACCAAAACTGCTGTATGTGCGAGGTTCCCGCGACGGGCAGGAGCCGCGGCTCGACACCATCGTTTGCGATGCGTTCGAGGTCGTTTCCGTCCAAAGTCCGATCCGCGCCCTGGCCCGCTTGGCTCGGGAGGATTTTGCCGGGGTTTATCTCGGTGGAGAGCACGTCCGCGAGGCCCTGCAAGTCGGCAAACTGCTGCAGAACGAACGGATCTTGCAGGGCATGCCCGACGGCGTGGTCCTGCTCGACGGTGAAAACACGATCCTCTGGGGCAACGGCCGGCTTCGCGAATGGGCCCACTGCGACACCGTCGTGGGCTTGAATTTCTACGCCGCCCTCGGAAGCCCCGAAATCCTGGGACCGGATTTCTGCCCCTTCTACACCGCTCTGGCCACCGGCGCCGGCAGCACCTCGACCTTGCGTTCCAGCGACAACCGCTACTTCCGGGTGCATGCCGCTCCGCTGCACGAGGCCGACGGCCCGCCCAAGAACCTGGTCGTCACGATCCGCGACGTCACCAGCGAGGTCTTGCAGCAACAGAAGCTGGCCGCCATCCACCAGGCGGGAATCGAACTTGCGAACCTCACGCCCGATGAGCTGTTCCACATGACCGTCGAGGAGCGGATCGAGCTGTTGAAGTCGAACATCCTGCACTACACGCGGGACTTGCTGAATTTCAACGTGGTCGAAATCCGCATGCTCGACGCGAAGACGGGTAAGCTCGAACCCCTTTTGTCGGAGGGCCTCTTACCCGAGGCCAGCGGCCGGTCGCTGTTCGCACAGCCCAAGGGCAACGGCGTCACGGGCTTCGTGGCTTCCACCGGTAAAAGCTACCTCTGCGAAGACACCACCGAGGACCCGCTCTACATCGAAGGGGCCAAGGGGGCCAAGAGCTCGCTAACCGTGCCTTTGCTCTTGCTCGACGAGGTGATCGGCACCTTCAACGTCGAAAGCCCCGAGTTGCGCGCCTTCAGCGAAAGCGATTTGCAGTTCCTCGAAATCTTCACCCGCGACGTGGCCCTGGCGCTGAACACGCTCGAATTGCTGGTTGCCGAAAAGGCCATTACCGCGGCCGAAAACGTCGAGGCGATCCACAGCGCCGTGGCCCTGCCCGTCGACGACATCCTCAACGACGCCGTGAACGTCATGGAGCGCTACATCGGCCACGAGCCGGAAGTCGCTGAACGGCTGCAGCGCATTTTGCGCAACGCGCGCGACATCAAGCAGGTGATCCAGAAGGTCGGCCAGCAAATGGCCCCCAGCGCGGCCCATCCCCAGGCCCAGCACTACACCGAACGGCCCCTGCTGCGCGGGCTGCAAGTGCTGGTGGCCGACGCCGACAACAGCGTCCGCGTGGCCGCCCACAATCTGCTCGAGCGGTACGGCTGTATCGTCGAAACCGCGCACACCGGCGGCGAAACGCTCTCGATGGTCCGCAACCTCAGCGCCGGGCAAAGCTACGACGTGATCATCGTGGACATCCGCTTGCCCGACATGAACGGCTACGAAGCGCTGACGAAGCTGCAAACGGTCATGGAGCACGTCCCCTTGGTGCTGATGACCGGCTTCGGTTACGACCCGGGCCACTCGATCGTCAAGTGTCGCCAGGCCGGTTTGCCGGCGGGGGCGGTGCTCTACAAGCCGTTCCGTCTCGACCAGTTGCTCGATACGGTGGAACTGGTCGTTCGCGACTCTGGGCCGATTGGTCAGTCGTCATAGCTTGGGATGGCCAGCGTCAGCATCTCAACAGCAGAACGAGGAGGTGAGCCACGGACCGACACGGACTCACACGGATGACTGTTTTGAATCTGCGAAATCCGCGACATCTGCGGATACACGCCCGCCTTCATCCGACTTTCCTGTAATTCGTCGATCTTCCACCGTCACTCCGGGTGCCCCCGTCACCTTGTCTCCCCTCTTCCCCTTCCCCCTCTTCCCGGCCCTTCGCCGAGCGCGGCCGAGTCGGCGTCAATTCCAGCGTCTACCGCGTCACGAATCAGCTCCTCTGCTTCTTCGATCGCATCCAGTGCGTGATCAATCGCGCCGACCGCATAGGCCTCTGCCCTCGCGGCGCGGGCATGGAGCGCCCGTGCCTCTTCCCTCGCCCTCCACTCACTCAACAGGAAGCTGGTCTTGGCCATGTTCCTCTGGGCCCAAGCCTTCAGTCGTGCCCGATATTCGTCGAAGCATTCGGCCTGGGGCTGGGCCCTACGGCGTTCCAAATCGAGCCTTTCACCGAGCGATCTCTCGGCTTGAAGGGGCAGGGCCTGAAGGCTGGAATTCATCGACTTGAGCCGCCCCTCGACGGTGTCGAGGCGGGCCCGCAGGCTGTTGCAAAACTGGTTCACCCTCGTACTCATGGTAGCGACCCGGTCGTTTGTAGTGGCGTGCCGGCAGTCTCCCCTACGGTTTTTTCATTAAGCCCGCGTTCGATCACATGGGGAACCACAGTGCGAGCACCACCGCCGACGCCAGCGCTGCAATCACCAGTGCGTCGTTCCCAATCACAGCCCAGTCGCGTCGAGGCGCGTCGGGCAGTTCCGGCGGCAGGCCGCCGTGTTGCATGCGAAACCGGTTGATTTCGGTAACGGTCGACATGATCGTGCTCCTCGTGAAAAATGCCGTGGAAGGTTCTCAAAGTCGCCTTCCACTCTCAATGTGTGATACCTAGGCCGTACCAAAACCTTACACCCGCACGCCCAAGATGCATGACATTGCGTCGAAAAGAACAGCAGATGAACAACTTGCGGCGAACCTCCACACCCGTCTGCCCGCGAGTTCGCCGGCGCCGACTCAATCTGCACGGGCTGCTTCCACCGGAAGTCGAGAACCTCGACCAGCAGGTGGCGCGGGCCGACAAGGCCTACCGGCGCAAGGACGACGACCTGAAGCGCCGCATCTATCTGCGCGCCCTCCTTCGTCCCCCTTCGTTTCCTTATGTTCAGATTTTTCGCTGCAGCCTACGGCGTGCTTAACGTTCGCACAAAGCGAAACCCCGCGCTGGGTGAGGCGAAATCCGGCGGCAGCCCGCCGCGACTGGCGCTTCGGGCAAGCGCCGGTCGACTAAGGTAGGAACCCCCGCGCACCACGCGGCACTGGCCGCTGGGCGGACCGATCGGGTCGACGTGTTCGGGCCCGGGATCGAAGGCCAACCAATCGTGGCACCATTCCGAGCTGTTGCCATGCATGTTGCGCAACCCGCGCGAGTTGGGCCGCAACACTTGCAGACTATGTCCGGCGCCTTGCGAGTTGGCCTGGAACCAGCCAAAACGCGGCGCCAGATCGACATCGCTGCCGAAACTGAAGGCCGTGACCGTGCCCGATCGACAGGCGTATTCCCACTCGGCCTCGGTTGGCAAACGAAAGCCGGCGCGCTCGGGATGAAACGGCCACTGGCCGCCGGGCGGGTCAGCGTCCGCCGGGTCGTCGTAGCACTGTTCGCCCTCGGGCAGTCCGGCAGCCGTCGTCAGCCAGCGGCAGAAACGGACCGCGTCGAACCAATTGAAAGCCACGGCAGGTTGCCACGGGGCCGGCGAGCGTGTTTCAAACGCTGGGTTTCGAGCGCCAGATCGTCAACGGCAGCCGGCGAACCGAAACGGCGCTCGCGATCGTCCTGGGCGATCTGACCGATGGCGCGCCCTTGGTGCGGATTCATTCGCAGTGCTTCACCGGCGAGGTCTTGGGGTCGCTGCGGTGCGACTGCAACGATCAGTTGGACCTGGCGATGCAGGCCATCGCCGACGAAGGACGCGGTCTGGTGATCTATGAGCATCAGGAAGGACGCGGCATCGGCCTGATGGCGAAGCTCCAGGCCTACGCGCTCCAGGACACGGGCCTTGACACGGTCGACGCCAATCATGCCTTAGGGTTCGACGCGGATTACAGAGATTTCGGTCTGCCGGCCGCCATCCTGCAAGCGCTTGACGTCGGGCGAGTGCGCCTGCTGACGAACAATCCGCGCAAGGTTCGCGCGCTGCGTGGTGCGGGCATCGACGTGGTTGCTCAGGTTCCCTGTGAAACGGCGCCGACGCCGCACTCCTTCGCCTATTTGCGGGCCAAGAAGGAGCGCATGGGGCACACGTTGACGCTCGGAATCCGCGACCGTTTCGGAATGGCTGAACGCCGCGTCCCGGTGCTCCCCGACGGGTGCGCGAATGCCGACTTCGGCGCGGCCAATCACGCCTTCGCGAGCATTGACGACGCCATCAGCGAGATGAGAGCGGGACGGATGGTCGTCGTGGTCGATGACGAAGACCGCGAGAACGAAGGAGACCTGACCATCGCGGCGGAAATGATTACGCCCGAGGCCATCAATTTCATGGCAACTCACGGCAGAGGCCTGATCTGCCTGGCCATGATCGGGGAAAGGCTCGACGAGTTGGAGCTTGCTCCGATGGTGGCGGAGAACACCGCGCTCGGCGGAACGGCATTCACGGTCTCGATTGACTTCCGCGGACCCGGCGTCACGACCGGAATTTCAGCCCACGATCGGGCTCAGACGATCAGGGCGGCCGTCGCTGCCGGCAGTCGTCCCGAGGACTTCGGCCGTCCCGGACATATCTTTCCTCTGCGAGCGCGACCGGGCGGTGTGCTCCAGCGCCGGGGCCAGACGGAGGCGGCCGTCGATCTCGCCGGCCTCGCGGGGCTTTTCCCCGCCGGCGTCATCTGCGAGATCGTCAA
>DATLQY010000613.1:0-10455 GCA_035534975.1 Pirellulales bacterium | reverse complement strand
CAGGCGCCTGGGCGAACCGAGGACTCGGATCATATTCGAGTGTCCTTCAATACCACGACGCGTGCGTGATGGACGCCGTCACGCGACGGTGGAATATCACCAAACTATATGCAATTGCAAAGCAGGACGCCACCTCCGTAGCATCCGCCTGAGGCGGATCCATATATGACAGACGGGAAACGTCGGCGTAGGTTAGGTTTCCAAATCCACCGCGCAACAGCGTATTTCCGTCAAGCTGAAGAGCTTTATCGACCGAACGGCGGCTGCCAATATGGCACATCGCTGCCGGAGGACGGTTTGTGCCCATTTCTCGTTCTCATTCGCAAGTTATTCCAGGGCAATGGATTGTGGAAAGCGGCACGCCGTTGGCACGCGGTGTGCAACTGCTAGGGCCTGTCTGAACCGGCGCCTGCCATTTGCGGCCACGGTCTGGACGCCTGCTCCCGCACACTCCACGAGTAACTGTACGGATTACTGCCGAATCACGGGATCAACAGGGGCTTACGTCTCCCCGCTCGGATCGGCAACCGATATACCCAACGCAACTGACACACCCAAGGCAATACTGCCAACTACCAGGAGGAAACCACTGTGGCAAAACAGATGGTCTTTGACGACGAAGCACGCCAGCCGCTGTTGGCAGGCGCTTCCAAATTGGCCCGCGCTGTCCGCAGCACCCTTGGCCCGCGTGGCCGCAACGCCGTGTTGGACAAAGGATGGGGTTCACCCAAGGTGACCAAAGACGGCGTGACGGTAGCCGAGGACATCGATCTGGAAGATCCGTTCGAGAACCTGGGGGCCCAGCTCGTCAAGGAAGCGGCCAGCAAGACCAACGACGTCGCCGGCGACGGCACCACCACGGCCACCGTGCTGGCCGAGGCGATCTTCAAGGAAGGGCTGAAAATGATTGCCGCGGGGGCCGATCCCATGGCGCTGTCGCGCGGCATCAGCAAGGCCACCGACGCGGTCGTCGAGGGGATCAAGAAACTCGCGATCCCGATCAACGAGAAAAACAAGAGCGAGATCAAGCAAATCGCCACCATCGCGGGCAACTGCGATCCGACGATCGGCGAGGTCCTTTCCGACGCCTTCCTCAAGGTCGGCAAGGACGGCGTGATCACCGTCGAAGAGGGCCGCCAGGCCGAGACCACCGTTGAGGTGGTCGAGGGCATGCAATTCGACCGCGGCTATCTCTCACCCCATTTCGTCACGAATCAAGACGACCAGACCGTGGAGCTCGAGAACTGTCAGATCTTGATCTACGAAGAGAAAATCTCCAACGCCAAGAACCTCGTGCCTCTCTTGGAGGCGATCAGCAAGGCGGGCAAGCCGCTGTTGATCATCGCCGAGGACCTCGAAGGCGAGGCGCTGGCCACGTTGGTGGTGAACAAGATGCGCGGCATCCTCAATGTCTGCGCCGTCAAGGCGCCCGGCTACGGCGACCGCCGCAAGGCGATGCTGGGCGACATCGCGACCTTGACCGCCGGAACGGCCATTTTCAAGGATCTCGGCATCGCGCTCGACGCCGTGAAGCTGAGCGACCTCGGCCGCTGCCGCAAGGTGCTCATCACCGCCGAAAACACGACACTCGTCGACGGCGCCGGCAAGAAGGCCGAGATCGAGGGTCGGGCTGAACAGATCCGCCGCGAAATCACCGTCACCGACAGCGAATATGACCGCGAGAAGCTGCAAGAGCGTTTGGCCAAACTCTCCGGCGGCGTGGCCCAGATCAACTGTGGCGCCGCCACCGAAACGGAAATGAAGGAACGCAAGGCACTGCTCGAAGACGCCAAGGCCGCCACGCAAGCCGCGTTGGAAGAAGGGATCGTTCCCGGCGGCGGAGTTGCCCTGATCCGTTGCGAGAAAGTCCTGGACAAGCTCCAACTCGAAGGGGACGAGGCGCTGGGCGCCAAGATCGTTCGCAACGTCCTCGACTATCCCCTGCGCTGCATCGCCGACAACGCCGGAGTCGATGGTGCCGTCGTCGTCAACAACGTGCGCCAGCAGAAAAACAAGAACGAAGGCTACGACGCCGACAAGGACACCTACTGCGACCTGGTGGCGGCCGGCATCATCGACCCGGCCAAGGTGGTCCGTGCCGCACTGCAGAACGCCTCGAGCGTCGCGTCGCTCTTGCTCACCACCGAGTCGCTCGTGACCGACATCCCCAAGGAAGAGGAAGAAGGGGGCGACCATCATGCCGGGCACGACCACGGTATGGGTGGTGGCATGGGCGGTATGGGTGGAATGGGCGGGGGCATGGGTGGGATGGGCGGCATGGGCGGCATGGACATGTAGTTCTTGATCCAATTCAACTTCAAACTCGATTCGATAAGGGATTTACCAAATGAAAGACGTAAAGCTTCGCCCTCTGGATGATCGCGTGGTCGTCGAACCCATGGAAGCCGAACAGATGACGGCCGGCGGGATCGTGTTGCCCGACACCGCCAAGGAAAAGCCCCAGCGCGGCACCGTGGTTTCGGTGGGGCCCGGTAAGATGATGGACAGCGGCGAGCGCGGCAAGCCCTCGGTCATCGTGGGCGACGAAGTCATCTACGGCAAGTACTCCGGCACCGAGATCGAAATCAACGGACGCGACGTCAAGATCCTCCGCGAAAGCGACATCCTGGCCAAGGTCATCGGCTGACCGGCACGGTGTTTCCAGCGGCACAGTGCTCCCCGTGGCACGGTGTTTCGTTTCCCGCATTTTCTCCCGCACAATCCAAGGAACCGTCAATCGTGGCTAAGCAATTACTTTTCGAGGACCAGGCCCGGGCCAAGATGCTCAAGGGCGTGGAAAAACTGGCCGACGCGGTCGCCATTACGATGGGACCGACCGGCCGCAATGTGATGATCGACAAGTCGTTCGGCGGACCGACCGTGACCAAGGACGGCGTGACCGTCAGCAAGGAAGTCGAGCTCGAGGACCGTTTCGAGAACATGGGCGCCAAGCTCGTCAACGAGGTGGCATCGAAGACCTCCGACGTGGCGGGCGACGGCACGACCACCGCCACGGTGTTGGCCCGTGCGATCTTCAAGGAAGGCATCCGCAACATCGCGGCGGGCAGCAACCCAATGAGCGTCCGCCGCGGTATCGACCGCGCGGTCGAGGCCGCCATCACTTACCTGAGGGGCCTTGCCAAGCCGGTTTCGAGCAAGTCCGAAATCGCCCAGGTCGGCGCAATCAGTGCCAACAACGATCACGACATCGGCGACCTTTTGGCCGACGCCATGGAGCGTGTCGGCAAGGACGGAGTGATCACCGTCGAGGAAGGCAAAGGCACCGAGACCACGCTGGAGCTGGTCGAAGGGATGCAATTCGACAAAGGCTACATTTCACCGTATTTCGTCAACCGGCCCGCGGAAATGGACTGCGTCCTCGACGACGCGTACATTCTGATCCACGAGAAGAAAATCTCGAACCTCCGCGACCTGATCCCGATTCTGGAGCAGACGAGCCAGACGGGCAAACCGATGCTGGTCATTTCCGAGGACGTTGAGGGCGAGGCCCTCACGGCGCTGGTTGTGAACAAGCTCCGCGGCGTGCTCAACATCTGTGCCGTCAAGGCACCGGGATTCGGCGACCGCCGCAAGGCGATGCTCGGCGATATCGCCGTGCTGACCGGTGGCACGCTGATCAGCGAGGACCTGGGAATCAAACTGGAAAACCTGACCTTGCAGCACCTGGGCCGGGCGAAGCAGATCACGGTCGACAAAAGCGATACCACGATCGTGCAAGGCGCCGGCAAGCAGGCCGAGATCCAGAACCGAATCCAGCAGATTCGCAACCAGATCGAGGCCACCGAGAGCGAGTACGACCGCGAGAAGTTCCAGGAGCGGTTGGCCAAGCTCACCGGCGGCGTCGCGATCATCTCGGTCGGGGCCGCCAGCGAGTCGGACATGAAGCAGAAAAAGGCCCGTGTCGAGGACGCCCTGCACGCCACGCGGGCGGCCGTCGAAGAAGGTATCTTGCCGGGCGGTGGCGTGGCGCTCTTGCGCTGCCGCGAAGTGGTCGAGAAAGCCCGCTCCGGCGCCAAAGGGGACGAAAAGATCGGCGTCGATATCGTCTTGCACGCGCTGTCGAGCCCGATGAAGCAGATCGCCGACAACTGCGGCATTGACGGTTCGGTCGTCGCCGACGAGGTCAGCCGCAAGCCCGCCAACGTCGGTTACGACGCGAACAAGGCCGAGTACGTCGATATGTACAAGGCCGGGATCATCGACCCGTTGAAGGTGGTCCGCAGCGCGCTCTCGAACGCGGCCAGCATCTCGGCATTGATGCTCACCACCGAGGCCCTGGTCACGAACCTCGACAAGGACGACAAGAAGAAGAACCGCGTCGAAGGCAGCGTGCGTTAGGTCCGCGATCGTCACGAATCCTCTACAACGGACCACCCGGAACTCCGGGTGGTCCGTTTTTGCAGAAGGGCGCCGAAGGGGTACAGAAACGAGTTTGACCGCGAAACCCTAACTGCTATCCGCTCGATCCGAGCCGCAACGTATAATTCTCCAAAGCGTCGAAACTCCTACCCACGACCATCGCCATGGCGACTATGGCCGGCAAACGCGACTATTACGAGGTCCTCAGCGTCGGACGCGGCGCCTCGGAACAGGAAATTGCCTCGGCTTATCGCAAGCTTGCGATCAAGTACCACCCGGACAAGAACCCCGGCGACGAGGAGGCGGTGCAGAAGTTCAAGGAGTGCGCCGAGGCCTTCGAGGTGCTCTCCGACTCCGACAAGCGCTCCCGCTACGACCGTTTCGGCCACGCCGGAGTGGACGGCGCCGGCGGCTCACCTCATTTCACTGATGTCAACGACATCTTTCAGGCCTTCGGCGACATCCTGGGAGAGGGGATGTTCGGCGACCTCTTCGGCGGTGGACGCGGCGGACGTCGCGGCAGGCGCGCTCGCCGCGGCAGCGACGTTCGCGCCGACATCACCATCGATTTGCTCGAAGCCGCTCGTGGCTGCGCCAAGCAACTCCATTACGAGCGCCACGAACGCTGCGGCTCTTGCCAGGGCACGGGCGCCAAGTCCGGCTCTAAGCGCGAAACCTGCAAGTACTGCGGTGGAAATGGTCAGGTGGTGCAAGCCACGGGCATTTTTCGCGTGCAGACCACCTGTCCCTCGTGTCACGGCGCCGGCAGCGTGATCCGCGATCCGTGCCTCGATTGCGGCGGCCAAGGCCAGGTGCGCCGGCGGGTCGAGCGCGAGGTGCGCATCCCACAGGGCGTCGACGGCGAGACGCGGCTCCGTCTCTCCGGCGAGGGGAGCCACAGCGTCGATGGCGGCCCAGCGGGCGATTGTTACTGTTTCATCACGGTCAAGGAGCACGCGCTGTTCCACCGTGAGGGACAACACCTGATTTGCCAGGTGCCGATCACCTTCGCCCAGGCCGCGCTGGGCGCGACGATCGAGGTCCCCACGCTGGAAGGCCGCGAGGAGCTGGCGATCGCGCCGGGCACACAGCCGGGCGAGGTGTTCAAGCTCCGCGCACGGGGCATGCCCGACCCGCGCGGGCGAGGCAAGGGCGACCTCCTGGTGCAAGTGGCGCTCGAGGTCCCCAAATCGCTGACCGCTCGTCAGGAAGAACTGCTCCGAGAATTGGCGGAAGAGGAGCGCTCCAACGTCAGCGCCCACCGTAAGAGCTTCTTCGAAAAGTTGAAGGATTATTTCGTACCTGAGGAATGACCGATCCATTCGTTCAAGGAATCCATGGGTAAAACCCGCAATGACCATTGACCCATCGACCCAACGCGACGCTACGTTTCCGCCCGACGACGCGCCGGTCTCCGCGGCCGAGGCGGCCTTCGACCAGGCGGACGCGCCGACGGCCGAATCGCCGGCCGGCGACGGCGAAGCCGAGCGTCTGCGGCAGGAACTCGATGAAACGCGCGGGCGCCTGCTGCGGGTCCAGGCCGACATGGAAAACCTCCGCAAGCGCGGCCGCCGTGAACTGGATGACGAGCGGCGTTATGCCAACTTGCCGCTCCTGACGGACCTGCTGCCAGTGATGGACAACGTGGGCCGCGCCATTCAAGCCGCCGAAAAGAGTGCCGAGGCGGGTGCGCTTTTGGAAGGAGTGAAGCTGGTGGCCCAGCAATTGGAGAGCGTATTGGCGCGGTACCATTGCGTTCGAATCGCGGCCTTGGAAACGCCTTTCGACCCGCACCTGCACCAGGCGATCATGCAACAGCCCAGCGCCGATCATCCGCCCGGCACCGTGTTGGTCGTGGCCCAGGATGGCTACCAACTGCACGACCGCGTGTTGCGGCCGGCCCAGGTGATCGTATCGTCAACCGCGTGATCGGCGGTCCAAACAGCTTCACCTTGAGCCAACGAGGAACCTTAAACCATGCCGACTTATGATTACGTCTGCGACGCCTGCGATCACAAGTTCGAGCTTTTTCAGTCGATCAAGGCCGACCCGGAGAAGAAATGCCCCAAGTGCGGCAAGCGCAAATTGCGCCGCTTGATCGGCGCCGGCGCGGCGATCGTCTTCAAGGGTTCGGGCTTTTATCAGACCGACTATCGCAGCGAGTCGTACAAGAAACGGGCCGAAGCCGATAAGCCGGCCGGCGAATCGAAGTCGAACGAATCGAAGTCAAGCGAATCGAAGTCAAGCGAATCGAAGTCAAGCGAATCGAAGTCAAGCGAATCGAAGTCGAACGAATCGAAGTCAAGCGAATCGAAGTCAAGCGAATCGAAGTCGAACGAGGCGAAATCAGAACCCAGGTCATCCGAGAGCAAATCGTCCGAAAGCAAGTCCAGCGGCGACAGTGGGTCGGCCAGGTCGGAGAGAAAGACGAAAAGGAGCGATTAGAGTCACCGGCGCGCGGGGCGATCCCGAACTCTGAACGCGGGGATCTCGCCGATTACGAAACAAGGGCGGAGTACCGCGAGAAGCGACGCTCCGTGTCCCGCGTCGCGCCCCCTCGCGATCGACGAACATGCCCCAGATCCGTTGCCCTATTTGCGACAAACGCTTCGAATCGGGCGATTCGCCGTCGCCCCCCTTTTGCAGCGACCGTTGCCGCCTCATCGACCTTGGACGCTGGCTTGGTGAAAGCTACGGCGTACCGGTCCAGCCTGACGATGAGGAAACACCGGAAGTGGACCTGGAACAGTGATTCTCCCTTATGGCACGGCATTGATGATCTTACTTCCTTGCGTGCCTCCGCCGGCAATCTATAATGCCGGGACTTTCGCCACCACTGAACTGGAAACAGGAGTTCTCCCATGTCGGAAGATCGCGGTAGCGTGCGCGAAATCGCCTGGCGGGAAGTGTTTCCCTGGCTGCTGTTGGTGCGCGCCTTCCGGGTCTCGATTCAGCTATCGCAAATCGTGCTCGGTTCGCTTGGGCTACTGTGTACCATATTCGGCTGGTTGGTGTTGTCCAACCTGTTCGCCGGGAGCGTGGAAACTCCGTTTGCCGGTTGGCGCATATTCTACCAAAGCAATCCCTGGAACTCGCCAGCGGAAACGATGGGGATGGGCCCCTCCAACATGATGCCTTTAGACGTGACCTGTCCTTATCGCGAGGCTTGGAGCGATTACCCCCCCAAGCTCGGGCAGTTTCCTAGCGATCCGTTTCTCGGCCCATGGCGTCAACTGCAAGCGCCCTTCCAGCAGCTCTTCGACCCAAGAGTAAGGATCACCGGCTTGGCGTTCCTTTTTTCATGTGGGTTGTGGGCCATCAGTGTCTGGGGCCTGTTCGGTGGCGCGCTGACGCGGCGGGCGGCCATGCAGCTTGGCCGCGAGGAGAACATCGGCCTCAAGGCAGCGCTGGGCTATGCGACCGCGAAGTGGCGGAGCTTCGTCGCCGCGCCGCTCTTGCCCATGATCGGTGTGCTGATTTGCGCGGCGCCGATGTTCATCACGGGGCTTTTGATGCGGTCCGACTTCGGCGTTGCCGTGGCGGGCTTAATTTGGCCGCTGTTGCTCATCGGTGGGCTCTGTATCGCCATGCTGTTGCTGGTGCTCTTGTTCGGATGGCCGCTGATGTGGCCCACGATCAGCGCCGAGGGGAGCGACAGTTTCGACGCCCTGAGCCGTCCTTGGTCGTACGTTTTCCATCGGCCGCTGCACTATCTGTTCTACGCCGCGGTGGCCACCGCGCTGGGCTACCTGGGTTGGCTGTTCGTGGCCCATTTTGCCTTATGGGTCGCCTACCTGCCTAAGTGGGTCGTCGCGTGGGGGGCCGGACACGAGCAAGCGACGAGGGTTTTTCCGGAGTTGTATCGACAGGCGGTCGGCGCGGAGACGCCTGGCCCATGGGGCGCGGGGTCGATCGCTTTTTGGGGAGGCTGCGTGCGGCTCTTGGCGCTCGGCTTCGTTTACAGTTATTTTTGGACCGCTTCGACGGCAATCTATCTTCTCTTACGGCGCGACGAGGACGGCACCGAAATCGACGATGTCCATCTCGATGGCCAGCAGGCCCATGGTTTGCCTGTACTCGAAAAGGACTCCACAGGCGTGTACATTGCGCCCAAGAACGAGGCCGTCGCCACGCCGGGTGCCACGGCCGCGATAACGCCGGAGGACAGCTCAGGCAAAGAGGTTGAATGACGTGGGACACTCTACGTGCTCACGTAGCGCAGCAAGAGGTCGTCGAGGCGCGAATGAAACTGGCCTCGCGTGATCACCTCGTCGCAACCCGCCTCGCGCGCGGCCGCGAGACGCCGCTCGTTAACGTGGGGACCGAACGCAATCACGCTGATGGGCGGCGGCGTCAACGCGCGCAATCGGGGCAGCAGCTCTCCAGGGTCGGCGGCCGGCGTCATGAGGTCGAGGATGATCAGTTCGGCGCCGGCTCCCTTTTCGACGAGCGACGCGACGCTCATGGCGGTCTCGACGCGCCGAGCGGTGCGTGCCGCCGCGCCGGCCACCTTCGACGAACAAGCCAGGTCGGCGGTGAACAAAACGGCGGCCATGGTCTCACACCTCCTGTAGCGGAACTCGTGAGAGCTCCGATGGTCCCCCGCGACAGTTCGGAATTCTTACGAATTCCGATACCGGTTTCACGCCCCTTCGGGGCCGCGCACGCCGTCGCTCACTCGGATCACTTCGTCGGCCGGCAACACGAAGACCTTACCGTCGCCGATCGTTCCCTCAGGGCCGGTGCGTGCGACGTTGAGGATGGTGTCGATCGTGCGGTCGAGGAAGTCGTCGTTGACCAGGATTTCCAACTCCACTTTCCTCAGAAGGTGAGTCTTGTACTCGTGCCCGCGGTACATCTCAGTGCGTCCTCGCTGCCGGGCGTAGCCTTGCGCGTCGCAAACGGTCATCCGTGTGACGCCTATCTTCACCAGCGCCTCGCGAAGCGCCAACAGCTTGGTCGGCTGAACGACTGCGACGATCATTTTCACGCTCGGCAACTCCTCGGTCGTGTCGGTTACTCCCCTGTTCGTGTCACTCTTCCAGCTCAGCTTTGTTTGAGGCGGCCAAGTCCGCGTTATGATAGCAATCACCACGATAACAAAACCGCGGCGTGTTGACCACCTCGCCGTCAAACGCCCCCCAGTCTACCGGTCTTGCGAAAAGGGGCGAAAAACACCACCCTTTTCGAGACCGGTGTGTACAATGCCGATGATGCCGTAGGACGGAATTCATGCCGTCATCGGAATGACGGAATGAATTCCGTCCCACAGAACACGGGTTGCCCCGCGATGACCGCCGAGACCGCTTATCGCCGCGTGGTCGCCGTTTATCCCGACGACTGCCAACCGCACTCGGTGCGCTATCTGGCGGGGGCCGGCGGCTTCAGTGGCGCGTGTTTCTGGCGACTGGAAACCGGCCGCGGCCCGCTCTGCCTCCGCCGCTGGCCCCGCGAGCACCCGACGCACGATCGGCTCGAATTCATTCAGGCCGTGCTTTGGCACGTCGTCCAGGAGGGGTTTCACCGTTTACCGCTGCCACTGGAAACGCGCTCGCACGCGGGCTTCGTTTGCGAGGCCGGCACGCTTTGGGAAATGACGCCCTGGCTGCGCGGCCGGGCCGACTACCACGAGGCGCCCAGCCGAACGAAGCTCGCCGCCGCCGTCACCGCCTTGGCTGAGTTTCACCGCGCCTCCGCATCGTTCCCACTGCCCGACCAAGGGCCGGCCGTTTCGCCCGGAATCGTCGAACGCCTCGAGCGGCTGCACTGGTGGACGCCCGCGCGGCGCGAGCAGGTATCGACGGCCCTTTCCGCCGGCGACTGGCCCGAACTGGCGCGGCGCGCTCGATCGCTTTTGGAGCTCTACCCGTTGGCGGTTGGCAAGGTGCGGCAGACATTGAACGAAGCGGCGCGGGTCGAGGCGCCCCGGCTGCCGTGCATTCGCGATATCCGGCACGACCATGTCTTTTTCGTGGGCGACCAGGTCAGCGGTCTCATTGACTTCGGGGCCACGCATCCCGAAAGCGTCGCCGCCGACCTGGCGAGGCTCGTGGGGAGCCTCGTCGGCGACGACGC
>DATLQY010000612.1:0-22132 GCA_035534975.1 Pirellulales bacterium | reverse complement strand
GCTTTGCAGGTTGCCGTGCTAGCCTGGAAAACTGCTTCACCTGCCAGGCAAGCTGGCGAGGGGTCGCTGCAAAAGATGTTTAGAACACCAGTGGGCTAACGCCCCCCGCTCGCCTGTGGCGAGCGGTCATCGCAGGCGGCTACCCTTGCGGGCAGATAAAGGTGTCAGGAACGGTTGTTCACAATTCGTATCATAAATAATCATGAAAGTATCAAGTACTTCGCACGACTCGACAACCAGGGCAAGCCCTTGCCTCTCGGGCATGCGCTCCGGCATCATCGCCTTGAGCGCGCCGGACGGAAGCACCCTGGTGGCCTGGAAGAAAGATGAGCAGCTTGGTTGGCAGCTCTACGACGCCAAGGGCCGCCCCACGGGGTCGCCCGGTTCCGCCCCAGTTCCGGCAATGGAGCTGCCGGTATCGTGGACAAGAACGGCGACTTCATCCTCTTCCTGTAGTCGTGCGGCGTATTAAATCCCGACCCACTGTTCCGCCGTCGGGACGACTCGCAGGATTTCGTCGAAGCTGGTTTCGCCCAGGGCGACCTTCAAGAGCGAAGCCCGGCGGAAGTCGAGCATCCCGTCGTCGATGGCTTGCTGGCTGATTTCGCCCAAGGGACGGCCCTCCGCGATCCGTTGCCGTACCGAGGGCGTGAGGCTCAAGATTTCGAACACGCCGGTCCGCCCCGCGTAGCCGTCGGTGGGATTTCCCTGGGGAGACGCCGCGTAAACCTGGGGCTCGTCGCCCGGAGGAATCCAGCGCTCGATTTCCTGGAACATGTGCCGCGTGTGGCCCAGGTCGAGACGTACCTTGGTCTCGGGGCAAAGCGTGCGGATCAGCCGTTGGCCGATGACGCCCAAGAGCGAGGCGCAAAGGAAGTGCGGGTGGATTCCCAAAGCGAGCATGCTCTGAATGGCGCCCGCGGCGACCGGCGCGTGCAAGGTGGCGAACACGAGCTGACCGCTGTTAGCGGCGCGGACGGCGGTTTCGGCGGTCATTTGGTCGCGGATCTCGCCGATCATCACCACGTCAGGCCCTTGCCGCAGCACGGCCCGCAACAGTTGCTCGAAAGAGGGGCCGTTCAGGTCGTCGACCTGCGACTGGCGCAGGCCGTCGAGCGCGTATTCGATCGGGTCCTCGATCGTGTGGATTTTTCGCCGGCCATTGTTCAAGTAGTTCAAGCAGGCGTACAAGGTCGTGGTCTTACCCGAACCCGTCGGTCCCGTCACCACGACCAGCCCGCTCGGGCTGTGCAGCCAACCCATGAGTGTGTCCAACTGCGGGCCGACCAGCCCCACTTTCGTCACGTCGTACAAATGGCTGTCGCGTATGAGGATGCGGATGGCGAAGCTTTCGCCGTACATGGTCGGCATCGTGTTCAGCCGCAGGTCGATCGTGCGGCCGTCGCTGCGGTGCCGAACCAGCCGGCCGTCTTGGGGCTTGCGGTGTTCGTCGAACTTCATGCCCGCCGCGGCGCGGATGTGGTAGATGCAGCGAGATCCGAGCTCGGTAGGCAACTTCGCGATCGTGCGGATGATGCCCAGGTTCCGGGTTGAAACCTCGACCCGGTCTTGCTCGCAACAGATGAAAAGGTCGCTGGCGCCGCTCCGCACCGCGTAGTCGACCAGCACCGAGAAGGCCAACTCCGGCGAAACACGATCGAGCGAAAGCTCCTGGCCGTTTTCCGCGCCGCCCACTTCTTCGAAGTCAATGGTCGCCACCGGTCGCTCCCTCCAGAAGGCTCCGGGCCTGGGTTTCGTTCTCGGCCAGGTTCAGCACCAAATCCATCCGCATCAATTTCAGGATCTGCGAGACGACCGGGGCGACGGAATGAATGATCAGCATGCCGCCGGCCATGGCGAAGCGCTTGTGGCACCGCAGCAGCCATTCGACGCCCGTCGAATCGAGGTACCGGCAGCTCGCCAGGCTGAGCAGCACTTTTCTCGAATAGACCGCCGGACCGCAGGCCTGTTCGATCGGGTTCGTGCCTAACCCCCAACCATCGCGCGACACGGTGCCCAACGATTCGAGCTGCACCAGGTCGTGTTCATCGATCAACAGTTTCACTTCAAGCATGCTCAATTCCTTGATGTCGTTCAGCCCAACCAGCCCAGCGTCGTTCAGGCGTGTCGTTCAGCCCTGCGGCGGTTCGTGCCGGTGAATCATGGTGATTTCATTACCGCGGTCGTTAAAGCGGACCTCGTGCATGAACATTCGGATCAGGAACAGCCCCCGGCCGCTGGGCCGCTCGAGGTGCGCCGCGTCCGTGGGGTCGGAGGGAACGGACGAGGGATCGAAGCCTTGGCCCTCGTCGCGCACCAGATAACGCCCCTCGCGCGGCGATTCCCGCACCACGACATGGACGTGCCGGTGACGATAGGGCTCGAGCGCTCGTCGCTCCTCGGCCAATTGGTAATAACTGTCGTTGTCTTCGTGCCGCATTTCCGAGTCGAGTTCGAGATTGCCGTGATAAATGGCGTTGGTCAGCGCCTCGTGCAGCGCCACTCCGACGCGAATCAACTCGACCTCGTTGACGGCCGACATCACGCGGGCATATTGCTGGATGTGATCGACTAACCCTGCGATCAATGCCACGTCGCTCTCCAGGCGAAAGCGGAACTCCGTCTGCACCCAGGTCCCGAGGGTGCGCCGGTACTGGCTTTCGGCGCCGGATACGGACAAGACGCTCTGCACCGTGTCCACCAGGTCGCGCGCCAGATGGCGCTTCGGCACGTAACTTGCCGCCCCCTCCCGCAGGGCGGTAAGCGCGATTTCCTCACTACCGTACGCGGTCATTAGGATGACGGGCACGAAGGGATACGACACACGAACCCGCGCCGCCAGGGTCAAGCCGTCCATCCGCGGCATCTGCATGTCGGTCAGCACGAGGTCGGGCGCCTGGGCCGCGATGACATCCAGCGCTTCGAGTCCGTCTTGCGCGAAGACGACGTCGATGGGCAAGTGCTGTTCGAGGATCTTGGCCGCCAGACGCGCTTCGAGCGCGGAATCGTCGACGATCAGGACTTTGGGCCTCACGTCGCCGTGCGCCGGCGCGCCGCGTTCGGCCGCCACGGGCAATTCGATGGGTTCTCCGGTCATCATGGGTTCTCCCGCTTGGCAGTAAACAGTAAGCCCGCCGAAAGTCAATTGGAATGGAAGAATCTTGCGAAACTCTAACACGGCCCTTGCAAAGGGATGCTGGGCGACGGTGCTCGATAGTCGTTCAAGACCGGTTCCAGCCGTTGGAGCTCGCAGAGCAATGTGCGGTGGGCGTCGGTGCTGTCGGCGAGCGCGTTTTCCGTCAAATTGCCGTCCGCCGTCGCGCCGGCGGTCGCGAGCTGTTCGAGCCGCATGGCGGCGTCGACCGCGGCCCGCGCGGCGAGGTGCCCCAGCGATCCCTTGAGCGTATGGGCGGTTCGCTTCAATGTTGCCGCGTCCCTCGCCCGGATCGCCGCGTCGATTTGCGACGACAACCCTGGCAATTCGTCGAAGTACAGCCCGATCACGTAGTTCAGCAACTCGCGGTCGCCCCCGAGTCCCGACAACGCCTCCTCCCAGTCGACGACATTCGAGGGAACATCGTGGGGCGCCGGCGGCCCGCCGTCGCCCAATGGGAGACGCTCGCCATTGGGCGAATCGTCGCTGGTATGCTGAGCAGTCTGCTGTCCGGTGCGCTGTGCGGCGGCCCGCTGGGCCCGCCGTTGGACGACTTCGTCGATCGCCGCGAACAGTTCGTTGCCTCGGATCGGCTTGGTCACGTATCCGTCCATGCCGGCGGCCAGGCAGCGCTCGCGGTCCCCTTTCATCGCGTGCGCCGTCATCGCGACGATGGGCGTATGGCGGTCCCGTGATCGCTCGAATTCGCGAATTGCGGACGTGGCCGCCAGGCCGTCCATTTCGGGCATCTGCACGTCCATCAGGACCAGGTCGAAGGGATGTTCGGTCGACAGGGCCGTGACCGCTTCGCGGCCGTTGGTAACGATCTTGACCGAGTACCCGCGTTTCTCGAGTAGCCGGGTCGCGACCTGCTGGTTCACCACGCCGTCCTCCGCCAGCAGAACCAGGAGCGGCGCACGCCGGGCGACGTCCGCGCGCGGGACCCCGGCCGCCGTCTGACGAAGGTTGGGATCGAGCAGCCTCGCGATGGCGCCATTGAGTTCCGAGCGCTTGACGGGCTTGGTCACGTAGGCGATTTGCCGCGTGTCCTCGCGGCGTGGCGTCGTATCGGGGTGTCCTGGCGAAGTGAGCACGACGAACCGCTCCAACCCCGACGCTTTCTCGCGGACCATCCGCTGGCAAAGGGCCTCACCGTCGAGATCCGGGAGGTGCGCATCGACGATCACCAGGGAAAAAGCGTTGCCATTTTGCGCCGCCTCGCGAAACAGGTCCAACGCCTGGCGCGCGGTCTCTGCGGCAACCCAAGGAATTCGCGCTTCGTCGAGCACGACAGCGAGCCAGCGGCGGGTGATCACACTGTCGTCGACGACGAGCGCGCGAAGCTCGGGCCACTTTGGCCCAGTCGCGATGCGCCCGGTCGCGACCGCGCCGCTCGACGGCGACAGGCCGAATTGAACTGTAAAGTGGAACCGGCTGCCATAGCCCACCAGGCTTTCGGCCCAAATCTGCCCGCCCATCAGCTCCGCCAGCTTCGCGGAGATTGCCAACCCCAGCCCCGTGCCGCCGAACCTTCGCGTGGTCGAATTGTCGGCTTGCTCGAACGCCTCGAAGATGCCTTGCAACCGGTCGGCCGGGACCCCGATACCCGTATCGCTGACGACGAAGTGCAATAGCGCTGAATCGTGCTCCTGCCGCTGGCATTCGACTTCGAGGGCGACCACGCCGCGTTCGGTGAACTTGATCGCGTTGGACGCCAGGTTGACGATCGTTTGCCTCAACCGTCCGGCGTCGCCCAGCACGGCGTCGGGCACGCCGGTCGCGACGAGATAAGTCAACTCGAGCCCCTTCGCGTGCGCCCGGAAGGCGAACGGCTTGAGCATGTCGCCGAGGCTGTCGCGGAGGTTGAATTCGTGGCGGTCGAGCTCCAGCTTGCCGGCCTCGATCTTGGAGAAATCGAGGATGTCGTTGATCACGGTCAGCAACGACTCGGCTGAAAGATTGATCGTCTCGAGGTAGTCGCGTTGCTCGCGAGAGAGCTCGGTGTCGAGCAGCAATTCCGCCATGCCGAGGATGCCGTTCATCGGTGTGCGGATTTCGTGGCTCATGTTGGCCAGAAAACGGCTCTTGGCGCTGTTGGCGTCGTCGGCGATCTCCTTCTGGCGGCGAATGGTCTCGTTGGCCAGGGCCAGGAGATGCGATTGCGCCAGCAGCAGCGTGTGGATTCCCACCATGCTGAACTTGCCGTCGCCGTGGGCGATGACAATCGGCTCGTAGACCAGATCGACCGTGCGCGACAATGCGATCCGGGCCGCCTCATGCACACCGAAACTCCCCGGCAATTCGAGGTGCTCGACCTCGTTGGCGTCGAGCATCGCCTGAATCGGGCGGCGCATGTACAATTCGAGGCCGTAAGGGCGGCTGAGGTGCTCGAGGAATTTCTCGCGCGAGATCATGCCCACGACGCGCCGATGTTGACCGGCCTGTTGACCGGCCTGTTGACCGGCCTGTTGAACGACGATGACTCCCGGCAATTCGGGCCTCGCTTCGAACTCCTCGGCCACTTCTCGTCCGAGCGATTGCGGGCCAACCTCGAAGGCGTGGGAGTGCAGTTCGGCCAGGACCGAAATGGCATGAAGTTGAGTGTCGCCGATCAATTCCACAGCCGCCACCATTCCTTGCGCGGCGCCGCCCTGATCGGCACGGGGCGCGAGGTCGCTCCGCGCCAGCCGACGACCTTGTTGAGCACGGCCGCCGCCAGTTTCGCGCCGAACAAATTGGCGTTGGTCAGGTTGGCCCCGGTCAAGTTGGCTCGTTCAAGGTTCGCCCCTTGCAGGTTGGCGCCGCTGAGGTTGGCGCCTTGCAGGTTGGCCTCGGCGAGGTTGGCCTCGCTGAAATTGGCTCGCAGGTCGGCCATGCTGAGGTCGGCGCCGGTCAGGTCGGCGCAATAGAGGTTGGCGCCCGACAGGAACGCGTACCGTAAGACCGCCTCGCGGAGCTTGGCCCAGGAGAGGTTCGCCCCGACCAGCCGGCAATCGGTCAAGTCGGCGCCGGCCAGCAACGCCGCCTCCAGATTGGCGCCGTCCAGCAAAGCGCTTTTCAGGCAACTGCGTCGTAAATCGGCCTTGCTGAGATCGGCGCAGATCAGGTTCGTACCGGACAAGTTGACGCCCGCCAGATCCGCCTCGGCCAAATGCGCGCGGTCCAGCTTTTGGCCGTCGAGCCGCGATGACGGCAATTGCAAGAGGACGACGGAGCTGATCCGGTGCTTGATTTCGATCATGAATGGATACGAACATGATGACAGTTCGCTGGGGCGAGTCCAGTTTGGATCTCGTAAGGATTTGGTGAGCGAACCGCGATCAGCGAGGGGGCTGGGCATCCTGCAAGGGGATGATTGGATTAGTTCCACAATGCCCAAACGACGAGCCACACCGCGACCATCAGCAATCCCAGCATCGTTCCCGTACCAATCAGGAACCAAAGTGAGTCCCAGTGGCTGCTCTTGGCGGCAGCCATTTGCCGGCCACGTTTGCCGACGGGTAGGAACGACGCGGCGTCCGGCGTAACCGGCGCCTGGATGGGCGGCAAGTCGTTCAGCCAGTCATCCGGCGACGGCACGGCGGCCGGCGCGACTGAAGCAGCCCCGGCAATCGGCGGGGCTGGAACGGCCATGGCATCGGACCGACCGGTGAAAGCGACGGCCGCAACCGCCGTGGCACAGGGGCCTTTGTCGCCTTGCCGCAAGTTGTCCAATGGGGCCAGTTTCAACGGTTCTTCGTCGAGCGACGAGTAAGCAACGGTGCTCGAAGGCGAGGCCGGCCGGCGCGCCTCTTCGAGCCATTTCGACAGCGCCACGCTCACGTCGTCGGCCGATTGGTACCGTTCGCTCGGCGACTTGGCCATCATTCGTCGGCAGATCGCCGCGAGTTGCCGGGGTGTGCCGGGCCGTTCCAGCTCCAGCGGCCTCGGTTCCCGAGTCTGGTGCGACAACACGCGATGAGCGACCGTTCCCGCGGGAAACGGGGGGTGGCCGGTGAGCGCAAAATAGAGCGTGCAACCCAAGCCGTACAAATCGGCCCTCGCATCGACCAGGTGGCTGTCGAATGCCTGCTCCGGCGCCAGAAAATCGACCGTCCCCAGGACCTTTTCGTCGAATTGCCGCGTCAACGATGCCTCGTCGTCATTGTCGAAGCGGGCCAGCCCGAGATCGAGAATCTTCACCGTACCGACCGAATCGACCAACAGGTTGGCGGGCTTCATGTCGCGGTGCACAAGCCCGGCGCGGTGCGCATGGGCCAAGCCCTCGGCCGCCTGGCGGATGTAATCGGCGGCCGTGGCAAAGTCGAGCGGTCCGTCGTGCGCGACGATCGAATGCAGGTCGCGGCCGGCCACGTACTCCATGACCAGGTAGTGAATGTCGCCGTCGTTACCGAAGTCGAATGCCCGCACGATATTGGGGTGATCGAGCGCGGCGGCGGCCCGCGCTTCGCGGTGAAAACGGCCGAGGTACGAGGTGTCGTGGACTCGGATCGTTGCCAGCACTTTGATCGCCACCCGCCGCCGCATGACCACGTGCTCGGCCAGGAAAACGCTTCCCATGCCGCCCGATCCCAATTGATCGAGCACCTTGTACTTACCGACGAAAAATCCGCGGTAGCGCCCTTCCAGGAGTCGCCGGCTTTGCCAGTCGGTCAAAAGCCCCGCCTCGGCGAGCCGCGAACAGACCAAGCGCGTTTCGCTGGCAGTGGCGTCGCTCGGTGCCGCGGCGCGGTCCTTCTCCACCGCGGAGAGTGTCTGGGACAACTGAGTCTTGTCCACCAGACCGCTACGCTCGACGACATCCAAGAATTCGAGAACGGAAAGCTGCGACATCATGCAAAGAAATGCAGCACACGGCGTGCCAATTGCCCACTTGCCCGCCGCCCGCCGGCGCGGGATGCTGACGGGCATGGGGTCCGGGAGCAGGAAAAATGGCAAAGTCCCTACTTCTGGGGTGCCTTTGTGCTCGTCGGACCCAATTGAGCACCGTTCAGCCGAGCGATCGGGCTCCTCCTGTGACTATGCTAAATAAGCCATGAAGTGATTCTCTGATTTCTAATCCGAGCCCAACATCATGAAAACCGCTCTCTCCTTCGTCACTTTGTTTCTTCTGGTTTGCGGCATCGCAACCGCACACGATCAGAAATCGGAATCCGCAAAGAGTTCCGGGCTCCAAGTTCTCGTCTATTCCAATACGGGCTATTATCGGCACCCCGACATTCCCAAGGTCAACCGCTGGCTTGTGCTTCTGGGGCACGAGAGCGGCTTCAACGCGGACGTTACTGAGCACTGGAAGGACTTGCAGCCGGATGTGCTCGCTGGTTATGACGTGCTCGTCTTGAACAACGCGAACGAACTTGACCTGGTTCTGCCCGAAGAACAGCGAAAGGCTGTCGAGGAATGGTTTAGCACGGGCAAGAAGGGGATCGTGGGCCTCCATGCCGCGCTTGTGCGTCAAACGAATTGGCCCTGGTTGCACCAGCTCGGCGGTTGCGATTTCAACAGCGACTCCGATTTCAGCAAGGCGAAGATCACCATTGACCAGGCGGTGAAAGATCATCCCGCCGTGAAGGGGCAGCCCACCGAGTTTTGGTACGAGGCCGACTGGACCAACCACGACCGCTCCGTCACCGGTCTGCCCGGTTTTCGGGTGCTCATGCGTGTGAACGAGACAACCTACGAGCCGGTGCGCGAGTATTTCAAGACCCGCGACGGCAAGCCGATGGGCAAGGATCATCCCATCGCCTGGACCCATGAGCCGAAGTCTGGCGGGCGGTTCTTCTACACCGAGTTCGGCCACGACGTCCGTTCGCTCAATACGCAATTTGCCCGGCAACACATCCGCGAGGGCATCAAGTGGGCCGCCAAAAAGCCGCTGGTCTCCGCGAAGGGGGCAAAATAGCGTCTGGCCTAGGCTTCACTCTTCAGCGATTGCGGCCGGTGATTCGAGGTCGGGTATCCCTGCGCTCGGCCGAACGCGCGGCGATCCAGACTTCGGCTTACCATAACGGACGTAAAACTGGTTTTGGAACAACTCGTCTGGATCGTAACGGCGCTTAAGCTCGAAGAACTCTGCCGCCTGCGGATAAGCCTGCTCGAACTGGCGCTGCGTGGCGTGCAATCGGTACGGCAGGTAGTACCGGCCCCCCAGTTCGAGCACGGCGGCGACCAGGTCGCGAGTCATTTCCATCATCTGTGCCTCTCCTTCCGGCAGGCGAGATTGGTTGAAAAGCATCACGAGTGCAAAGAGATCCTGGTCCGCGTAGCGCAGAAAAGCGTCGTCGTCACGAAGGATATTGCGGATGGTGACGTTGAGCAAGTCACCGTCGTGTCGCGGGATGATCTCTCGGAGCCGGCGCAAGAAGGCGTTGAATTGTGTGGGCGGGATAAAATACTCGTGCAGGATGTCAGTCGTCTCGGCACTGCGATTGGCGAACAGTTCGGCGCTCTCGTTGAGCAATTGGTTGCGCGAGAAGAATTTGTGGTCGAGCATTGACGCTAATGGATCCACCCACGCTGAAGGAGTCATTCGACTGCATGACCGCGACCGAGCGTTCACGCTGGTCCAGGTAGGGAATGATCTCCGACCAGCGGGCGCCGGATTGCACGTGCAGAATTCCTGCCTTTTCGTCCAGTTTCATCTGATGGAAGGGGAGCATGTCGAGCACAATGCCGCCAGGAATTATCGTGTGACCGCCCATGCTGTGCCGGGCGCCTGCGATCGAAACGCGCATTCCGTCGCGCTTGGCGCGGTCAAGTAGCTGCTGCAGTTGCTGTTCCGCCTCTTGGGGATCGGCGGGCACCGGCCAGATGTCGGCGACCTCGGTTCGGTTCAGGCGGCTGGCGTCGTCCATAAAGCCGGGTGACAATGCCTCAATTTCATTTCGGTCACCGAAGCTGGTGCGTAGCAGGTGCCAGGTCGGCCTGGCCGCGAGAACGACCAAAATCGAAAGTGACGCCCCTAGGATTATCCATTGGCGGCGATGGCCGGGCTTGTGCGAATTGCTCATGCGGATCTCTTTGGTCCCGCAAAACGTTCTCAACCGGAACTGGAAGCGGAAAGTGGATGGCTGTAATTTACCAGGAATGCGGCCGACTTGCGCAAATCTCGCAAGAAACAACGGCAGCAACACAACGCCCACCTGCACTCCGAGCAGGATGAACCAGCCACCTTGATTGTCGTGCAACAGCGACAAGGACGGTAAGGCCAGCAGATATCCGCCCGCCAACATCGGCAAGCGGAGCCAAACAGTCGTTGTTGAAAGTGCGGTCCAAATCGCCAGCAGGCTCACTTGGCTGAAAGCCAAGGCATAACCCAAGATCAACGCAGGTGACGGGAAAACCCTGCCTGCCGCCAGCGGCCAGCAGGCGGCATCGGCCAGCAGGTTCACGAAGATCAGGATCGCAATCAACCGGGGGCATTTCATGGATCGATCATCCGTGCGGATGTCTTGATCGTACCAAAAGCTGGCCGACATTGCCTGCCGCCAGGACGGCCTCGCTTGGACATGCTTGCGAACGCCGGGCGTTTCCACCAGAATGGAACGGATACGTGCAAACGCAGGACGGTCCACCCGGCACAATCGCTCGCAGGAACTCCATGTCGCCGCAACCGAATCGACGTCAATTTGTGAGAACGGCCGCGGTAACAGGACTGGGGCTGGCAGCTTCGGCTTGGTCGGCCCCTCGCGCCCTGGGCGCCAACGAGCGACTCGATCTCGGTGTGATCGGCGTGGGAGGACGTGGCGCGGCCGACCTGGACGCCGTGTCGGCGGAAAACATCGTTGCGTTGTGCGATGTCGACGAGGACCGTTTGAATCAGGCGGCCCGGAGATTCCCCGCCGCGAAACGGTACGCCGATTATCGTCAACTGCTCGATGAGGCGAAACTCGACGCCGTGGTGGTAGCCACGCCCGATCATCACCACGCCCCGGCGGCCATCCGGGCTTTGAAACGCGGACTGCACGTCTACTGCGAAAAGCCACTGACGCACACGGTCGCCGAAGCCCGGCTGATGGCGCAACTGGCGGCCGAAAAAAAGGTCGCCACGCAAATGGGTACGCAGAACCACGAGCACCCTGGCTACTTGCGGCTGGTCGAGCTGATTCGATCAGGTGCCATCGGCGCGGTGCGCGAAGTGCATGTGATCACCGATCGGCCGGGCACTTTTTGGAAGCAAGGGCTCGACCGGCCCACCGAAAAGCCGCCCGCACCGGCCGGCCTGGACTGGAATCTCTGGCTGGGACCGGCGGCCGAGCGGCCGTACCATCCCGCCTACGCGCCGTTTGCCTGGCGGGGCTGGTGGGATTTTGGCTGCGGAGCGATCGGCGACATGGCGATCCACCTGATGGATCCGGCCTTCTGGGCGCTGAAGCTCGGCGGGCCGGTCAAGGTAACCTCCCAGGGCCCGCCGCCGCTGGGCGACAGCGGGCCAACCTGGATGATCTCGCGGTTCGAATTCGGCGAGCGCGACGGCCTGCCCGGGTGCGACGTGTTCTGGTACGAGGGTACCGCAATGCCCCGGGCCGACGTGGCCGCCATGTTGCCCATGAACGGTTCGCTCTTCATCGGTGACGAGGGGAAGATCGCCATCCGGCACGACAAAGAGCCGGTGCTTCTGCCCGAAGAGAAGTTTCGGGACTTCAAGGGCCCGGATGCGTTTCTGCCCCGTTCGCCCGGCCATCATCAGCAGTGGATCGAGGCCTGCAAGACCGGCAGCCCCACAGGAAGCAACTTCCGGTACGCCGGACCGTTCACCGAGATTGTGCTCTTGGGCAACGTCGCGTATCGCGCCGGGAAGACCGTCACCTATGACCCCAAAACGGTGCAGATCATCGACGTGCCCGAAGCGAACCAATTGCTGAGCAAGGAGTACCGCAAGGGGTGGGAAGTTTGACGGCTGACGATCGCCGTTTCGATTGACGATGCCCAAACCTGCAAGAAGCCAACCACGCGGGGAGACGATTGTGCCGACGAAGTAGTTTTACGAGGTATAGGCATGAATGCCACGCAAGGCAAAAGCGTCGTGCTGAGATCCCGCAGGTCGTTCTTGCACGCCGGGTCGGCGCTTGGGTTGTCGCTGAGCGGCCTCTTGCGATTGCGCGATGGCTACGCGGGTGCGCCACCCAAGTCGAAGGCTGGGTCGGTCGTGATCCTGTACCTGTCCGGCGGCCCGTCGCAACTCGATATGTGGGACATGAAGCCCGAGGCGCCGGAGGCAATCCGCGGGACTTTCCGCCCCATCGATACGAGTGTGCCCGGCACCCAGATCTGCGAGCACATGCCCCGCATGGCCCGGCTGGCCGTCAAATACGCGATCATCCGGTCGATGAGTCATAGCGACGGCGACCATTTGAAGGCGACCTACCTGGCTATGACGGCCGGTGTGCTTTCCAGGCCCGTCATTCAAGCTTCCGGCATGCAACGCAGCGACCGGCCTCACGTGGGCTCCGTGCTCTCGCAGGTGCTCGAATCTCCGGCGGCGATACCGCCGTTCGTCATGGTTCCCGAATTCGTCTCGCCGGTGGGCGTACCCCGGCCTGGTCAGTACGGCGGCTTCCTTGGTGCGGCGCACGATCCTTACCTGATCAACAGCGACCCGAACCTGCCCGACTACTCCCCCGGCGCGGTGTCCCCCGTCGCCGACGTCTCGCGGCAACGTCTGGATGGCCGCCGCTCGCTACTGGCACGCATTGACCGGTTGGCTGCATCTGGCGTCATCTCGGCCGGCGACGGTTCATACGACCGCTATTGCAGCCGTGCGATGGATCTGATCGCCTCGTCCGCCGCCCAGCAGGCGTTCGACGTGCGCGCCGAACCGGACGACGTCCGCGACCGCTATGGGCGGCACGTCTTCGGCCAGTCGGTGCTGGTGGCTCGGCGGCTCATCGAAGCCGGTGTGCGGCTGGTGCAGGTCAATTTCGTCCGGCACGATCGGGGCAAAGGCGGACAAGGCTACGACAGCCACGGCGTACCGCCCAGCCCGCCGCACCTGGCCTGGGCCAAGAGCGAATTACTGCCACCGACCGACGCGGCCTTTTCCTCACTCGTTGAAGACTTGTCCCAGCGCGGTCTGCTCGACGAAACACTGATCATCATGCTGGGCGAGTTCGGCCGTACGCCGAGGTTCAATGCACATGGTGGTCGCGATCACTGGCCCCAGTGTTACAGCGCTGTCGTGGCCGGTGGCGGCGTACAAGGCGGGCAAGTTTACGGCGCGTCCGATAAGATCGCGGCTTCCCCAACCTCGAACCCCGTTTCGCCGATTGATCTGTTGACGACGATGTATCACCTGTTGGGGATTGACGCCGGCCGCCTGATGTACGACCAGGAAAACCGGCCCTCGATGCTCGCCGACGGCCGGGTTGTCCACGGGCTTCTCTGACGAGGAAATGACGGAGGAACCGATGGCCATGCTTAGTCGTCGATCGCTGCTTGCGGGTGCGGGTGCCGGTACGATACTCGCGGGCCTTGCAGGCCAATTACGAGCGCAGAGTGAACCTGGGAAGAGGCGGATCAAGATTGGCCAAATTGGTGTTGGGCACGCACACGCGGCCAAGCTCGCGGTCTTTCGCGAATCACTGGACTACGAGGTGGTCGGACTGGTCGAACCGGACGCGGCGCTGCGAGAAGCGGCCGTGGCGCAAGCCCCTTTCCGTGAATTGCCTTGGATGACCCAGGAACAACTGCTGAATGTCGCTGGTTTGGAGGCGGTGTTGGTCGAGACGCGCGTGCGCGATCTACTTGATGTGGCCGAGGCGTGCGTTTCGGCCGGCAAGCACATTCACCTCGACAAACCGGCCGGCGAGTCGCTTCCCCAATTTCGCCGAATTCTTGACTCGGCGGCCGGCCAGAAGCTGCTGGTGCAGATGGGGTACATGTACCGCTATAATCCGGGCATCGTGCTACTGCATGAATTACTGAAGCGCGGTTGGCTTGGCGAACCGTTCGAAGTCCACGCCGTGATGAGCAAGGTTGTCGATCCGACGAGCCGCGGCAGGCTGGCCGAGTATCGTGGTGGGATCATGTTCGAACTAGGCTGTCACATCATTGATCTCGTCGTCGGCGTGCTCGGGAAGCCGACCAAGGTCACGCCGTTTCCACAACACGCCGCCAACATCGACGACCAGCTCGTGGACAACATGCTGGCGGTGTTCGAGTACCCGCGTGCCTCGGCCACCGTCAAATCGAGTGCGATGGAGGTCGAAGGCTACGAACGCCGGCACGTGGTCGTCTGCGGCAGCGAAGGCACGTTCCATATCCAACCGCTCGATGATCCATCTGCCCGTGTCGCGTTGTCAGCCGCACATGGAAAATACGCCAAGGGGTATCAGGACTTGTCGTTCCCGAGATACACTCGGTACGTGGACGATGCGGCCGACATGGCGCGCATCATCCGTGGCGAGAAGCCGGCCGATTTATCGTATGAGCATGACCTAACGGTGCAGACCTCACTGTTGCAAGCGAGCGGTCTGCCGCTTGGGAACGGATGACGTGGGACTTTCAGGCTTTATACCAGTCGGCGTTAGGCGTCCGCTCGGAAGTATGAAAGCGGTTCAACCTTCGTTTCCTTCGGAGCAACCCAATGAACTACGAAGAAACCCGACGACAGTTCTTGAAGCAATCGACGGAAACGGCGGTGCTGTTGGCTGGAGCGACCGCGCTTGGCGGCGTGCATGCCTTCGCCGCGGAGCAGCCACCTGCCATCCGGCTGGGAATCATCGGCTGTGGCGGGATCATGACGCACCACGTCAATGGTCTTGTCAACCGGCGCGAAGCGGTTTCCATCGCCTGGTTGTGCGACGTCGATCCTCGCCAGATCGACAGAATGGCCGCCGTGGTCACGGGCGACTTCCAGCCGGCCCCGCCTAAGCGAACGGCCCGTTACGAAGACGTTCTCGCCGACAAGGACGTCGATGCCTGCATCATTGCCACGCCGCACCACTGGCACGCCCCCATCGCGCTGAGAGCGATGCAAGCGGGCAAGGACGTCTACATCGAAAAACCGATCTCGCACGTTTACGACGAAGGGCCGCTGATCATCGCCGCCGCGAAGAAGTACGGACGAGTCGTTCAGCAAGGCAGCCAGATGCGCAGCAGTCCGGTCACTGAAAAGGCGGGCCGGCTGCTGAAGGAGGGGATCATCGGCACCGTCAGGGTTGCCCGCGCCTGGACCGCCGAAACTCGAACGGTGGAAAGGCCGTTGCCCGACGGGACCGTGCCGGATGGAGTCGATTACGACCGTTGGCTCGGCCCGGCGCCGAGCCGGCCATTCAACCCGCATCGTTTTCATGGGACGTGGCGGATGTTTCACGACTACGGCAACGGCGAAATCGGCGACGACGGTATCCACGACCTCGATATGGCCGCCTGGGGGCTTGGCATCGACACGCTGCCCAAGCAGATAACCGCTCGCGGTAGCCGCATGCTCCTCGACGGCCACGCCAGCGAGTACCCGGACAACATGAACGTGACCTACGAATATCCCGATGGCCGGCTGCTGGTCTACGAGAATTACCCGTTCACGGCCTATGGCTTGCACGGGTTCGACAACGGCAACGTTTTCTACGGCACCGAAGGCTACATGATCTTCTCACGTCGTGGGGCGTTCAGCGTTTTCCTGGGCGCCAAGGGAACGCCGGGGCCGACCGAAGGAAAGGAGTTGCGGCGGCAGACCGGGTATCCAGAACACATGGCCGACTTCCTGAACGCCGTGCGGCTCCGCACACCGACTCGCGCAGCGCCCGAGATTGCGCATCGGAGTTGCGCGTTGGTGCATCTCGGCGAGATAGCATACCTCACTCGCGGGCGACTCGATTTTGACCCGAAGTCCGAACGGTTCATTGACTGCGACGATGCCAACCGGCTGCTGACGAAAGAGTACCGCGCGCCGTACGGTTTGCCCGACCTCGACAACGTAGGCACGTCCTGAGGCAACGCCACTTAGCCCCCACTCCCCATGACCTGCAAGCTCGCTTTGTTCTTCGCCGCCCTAGCCGTTGGCAGTCCGGCATTCGCAAGTGAAACGGTCGTCGATACGAAGTTTCACCACCTGCGGGCGGGCGACGTGCGCGAGTGGACGGAGTTCGCCGAACAGGCCGAAGGCGACCGTCTTGACATCGCGTTTGACGTGAAAGCCGAGCATCCGCCCAAGACTTTCCGGCTGCGGCATCGCGATGTCAAGCAATCGTGGAAGTTAATGCTCAACGATCGTGAAATCGGCCGGCTCCCACAGGACGAAAACGACACGGTCAGCTTCTGGCCGATGCCGGATGAGCTGCCCGCCGGGCCCAACACGCTGGCCATCGTCCCCGCCGGCAGTGCGCCCGATGACATTCAAGTCGGCGACATGCGGCTTGACGACCGGCCACTCGACACGGTTCTCAACGAAGCAACGCTGGAAGTATCCATTACCGAAGACGGCGAGAGGATCCCCTGCCGCTTGACGCTCGTCGATCCCAACGGCTCGCTGATGACATTGGGTACCCGATCGGGCGAGCGGCTCGCCGTGCGCCCCGGCGTGGTTTACACGGCCGACGGTTGGGCACGGCTCGCGTTGCCCGCCGGCCGCTACACGCTGTACGCCGGCCGCGGTTTTGAGTATGGCATCGACTCGGCGGAGGTTGAACTGACGCCCGGAGGCTCGGCGAACTCGAAGCTCTCGATCAGCCGTGAAGTACCGACCGAGGGCTGGGTTGCCTGCGATACGCACTGCCACACGCTCACCTATTCGGGCCACGGCGACGCCACGCTGGCCGAACGTCTGATCGCCGTCGCCGGCGAAGCGATTGAGCTACCGATCGCCACCGACCACAACCTGCGCGTCGATTACGACGAGGCGGCCCGCACAGCCGGCCTGCGCCGCTACTTTACACCAGTCGCCGGAAATGAGGTCACTACGGCCCGACTCGGGCACTTCAACGTATTCCCACTGGCCGCCGAGTCGCCGGCGGTTGACGCCGACGTTTCCGACTGGCCGTCGCTGTTCGAGCGCATTTTTTCCGTAGCCGGTGCGCGGGTCGCCGTGCTTAACCACGCTCGCGACATGCACGGTGGCTTTCGCCCCTTTGCGCCGGAACACCACATCGGCGTCGCCGGCGAAAACCTCGACGGCCGGGCGCTGGGGGCCAACGCGATGGAGGTCGTCAACTCAGGGGCATTGCAAAGCGACCCCATGCAGTTGCCGCGAGATTGGTTCGGCCTCTTGAATCGCGGCCTGGCGATCGTGCCCGTCGGCAGTAGCGACTCGCACGACGTGGCGAGGCACTTCATCGGCCAGGGGCGGACCTACATCCGCTGCGACGACGCAGACCCCGGCGCAATCGACGTCGATGCCGTGATCGACAACCTGCTGGGCGGCCGCGTGGCCGTGAGTATGGGCCTGTTAACTGAGATCTCCCTCGCCGGCCAATTTGGTCCCGGCGACCTGGTCGAAATGGCCGACGATATTGACGTTTCCGTTTGCGTGCTCAGTCCCTCATGGACCAGGGCCAGTAATATCGTACTCTACGCAAATGGCTTGCCGATACGGGAGGCGACGGTCGGCGTGCGGACCAAGGGCAGCCAGGAGACGGGCGTCCAATGTCAAGCCAGGTGGACGCTGCCCCGGCCCAAGCACGACATCTACTTGGTGGCGGTCGCCACTGGGCCGGGCGTCGCCGCACCCTATTGGCCGATCCCCAAATCGTACCAGCCAACGTCACCCGACTGGCAGCCGTACGTCATCGGTTTGACCGGCGCTGTGCGGCTTGACGCCGACGGCGTCAAAGGATTCACCTGCGCCCACGACTACGCCGTGCGGCTGGTCCAGGCGGCCGAAGGCGACGCGACGGAGTTGTGCCGCCGGTTGACAGACTACGACGAAGCGGTCGCCGT
Source organism: Pirellulales bacterium (assembly GCA_035534975.1). GTDB lineage: Bacteria > Planctomycetota > Planctomycetia > Pirellulales > JAICIG01 > DATKSN01. The sequence continues at coordinate 4,104 of DATLQY010000612.1, read as the reverse complement.
GCAAGCCGCTAGCGTGTGGGCCGCCGGCGGCGAATCGCTGTTCGACGGCGACCTTGCCGATGCCCTAGGTGCCGCACCCGCCCATGTCGGCCGCGGCTTCGCCGCATACACCGCAGCTTGGAGGGAAAGCCAGGCCGCACGAGCGCGGCAGCCACAGTAGGCGCGCTACCACTTTTCAATTCACAAGGACCTTGCGGAGATCGCACGTGAGACTTAGCCATAAAACCATCGACGGACGGTCCAGCCGATCTCATCGGCTTCGAGTGGTACTGGTCATCGGGGTGTGCTTGAGCGGGGGTGGTCCACTGGCGGTTCTGGGCCAAGAGATTCAACCAGCCACCGACCGCCCTCAACCGAAATCGCCCATCGAGAGCGCTCGCTGCGTGAAACTGCCCCCGGGGTTCCGCCTCGATCTCGTGGCGGCCGAGCCACTGATACGCGAACCGTCGGCCATGTGCTTCGACGAGCGTGGTCGGCTGTTTGTATGCGAGATTCACGGCTACAACCTGGACGGGTACCTCGACATCGTTGAGCTCAACAAGACGGGCAAGCTCGACCGCGAGGTTCGCCGCGTGCGGCACGCCACTCCCGAATCTCAGGAGGCGGCGAAGCGGGAGACCTACGGCAGGGTGACGCTGCTGCGCGACATCGACGACGACGGCCAAATGGATACGGCAGAGGTCTGGGCTGACCGCTTGCCGCCGTGTTACGGAGTGATTGCCGCCCGCGGCGGCGTGATCGTTGTCTGTGCCCCGGACATCGTCTTCCTCGCAGACCGTGACGGAGACGGTCGCGCTGAAGTTCGCGAAACGATGTTCACCGGCTTTTCCCGCGAGCTCATCGAGCGCGGCATCAGCAACCCACGCTGGGGGCCCGACAACTGGATTTACGTTGCCGCCGGTGGGGGAGGGGGCATGATCAGCGGGCCGAGGCTATCCCAGTCGGTAACGATCGGTCAAACCGACTTTCGATTCAGGCCGGATGGCAGCGAGATCGAACCGGTAACCGGCAGGGAATTCATGTTTGGGCTCGCATTCACGGATTTCGGTGACCGCTTTCACACGATCATCTCGTATTCCTCTCCACTGCCGTACCACTACCTGGCGCGGAACCCTTACCTGGAGTCCCCGGCCGGGGACGTCGCCGTCAATCCGTCGCGCACGATCTTTCCAATCAGCAAGCCCGACCCATGGCGGAAGGCTCGCGGGAGCGACCCGGCCTGGGTCAAATTCTACGGTGAGGCTGAGACACAGCCGAACGGCCAGTTCACCGCATCGAGCGGGCAAGTGATCTATCGCGCCGATGCTCTACCGGAGCCATATCGCGGTAATTACTTCGTCTGCGATCCCGCGAACAATCTCATTCACCGAAGTCTACTTGAACGTCGCGGAACGGAATACCTGGCACGACGCGCCCCGGAGAACGAGAATTCCGAATTCCTGGCATCGACCGATTCCTGGTTTCGTCCCATCAACCTGGGTGTCGGTCCAGACGGCGCGATCTACATCGTCGACATGTACCGCGAGATCATCGAGGACTTTTCGGCCATTCCGCGGTTTCTGCAGCAGCAATATGCCGCGAGCCTGATCGCCGGCAGGGACTATGGTCGCATCTGGCGATTGTCGTGGCAGGGAGATCAAGCTGTCGACCGCGGCATTGTTCCCGTTCAGCTCGATATCATGACGGCTGACGATCTCATCAAACACCTCGACCACCCGAACCACTGGTGGCGTGAGACGGCTCAGCGTCTGCTGGTGGAACGTGGCGACCTCGCGACCCGTGGTGCACTTGCGACTTTGGTACACAGAGGAAACACGCCGCAAGGCAGGACGTGCGCACTCTACGTTCTGGATGGCCTCTCCTTGCTCGTGCCGCAGGATGTGTTGCATGCATTGGGCGACGAAGATGCCGGTGTTCGGTTGCACGCACTGCAACTGGCGGATCGCATGCTCGACGAGCACGCGGCGGTTCTCGATCGCGTGCTGGCGATGACGGACGACGACGACCCGCGCATTCGATTGCAGGTCGCTCTAACCCTGGGCGAGAGCCGGCAGCAGCGGGCCGTCGCCGCGTTAGCCGCGCTGGCTGCCAATCATGGTCATGAGCGTTGGATGTCGTCCGCAGTCGCCAGCTCCATTGCCCAGACTGCGGACGCATTCCTGGGGAACATGCTCGCCGGGCCGACAAGCGACGGAGTGCTGGCGATGCTGGACAAGGTGGCCGAAACGGTCGGCGCCCGGCGCGACGAGTCGGCGGTCGGGAGCTTGTTGCAACAGACGGCCGGCCTGACAGGGCCGGAAGCCGCGAACCGCCAGCGTATTCTACTCGACGGCTTGATCCGTGGACTTGGCCACGGCAAGCCATGTCCGCTGCGAACCGAGCCGATAGTACGTGGACTGGAAGGATTGCTAGCCAGTTCCTCGTCCGACGTATCGCGGCAGGCCGTGCATATTGCCGGGTTGCTGCAACTCAGCGATTCGCCGTTGATGCAGGCAGCCTGGAAGACCGCCGAAAAAACGGCGCTGGATTCCGAACGGTCCCTCCAATCTCGGCTCGACGCGGTCTCTCTGCTTGCTGTGGCTCCCTGGTCGCGGCAGAGACCGCTCCGGGAGTTGCTCGATGCGCGCCAAACGACCGAATTGCAGCTCGCGGTCGTGAAAGCGCTGGGTAACTCGGATGAAGGCGACGTTGCCGATGTCCTTCTGGAGAACTGGGCGGGTCTGGTGCCCAAGGTCCAGGATTCTGTCGTGGATGCGTTCTTCGCACGGCAGGACCGCTTGCCACGCCTCCTGGCAGCGGTCGAAAAGGGGCTCGTACCCGGCGCCACAATGAGCGCCTTGCGGCGAGAGCAACTCATCGAACACGGCAACACGGCCATCCGCGAACGCGCGCGTCAGTTGCTCGTCGGCCGAATTCATGATGACCGCGTCCCCGTCCTCCAGCTCTATGCCTCGGCGTTGACGCTGTCTCGCGATCCTCGCCGGGGTCAAGCGGTCTTCGTGAAGACATGTGCAAAATGCCACAAGCTGGCCGATCAAGGATTCGAGGTTGGACCCAATCTGCTCGCGGCCCGAACTCGCGCCGATGAGACCCTGCTCGTCGATATCCTCGATCCGTCGAGTACCCTGACTCATGGTTACACTGTTTACGCAATCGTGACGACGGACGGCCGAAATCACAGCGGGCTTCTCGCGAGTGAAACGGCCACGAGTGTGACGCTGCGCAACGCGGGCGAGGCGACGGGCTTAGCCGACGACACGATCCTTCGTAAGGACATCGACGAAATGCGCGCGTTGACGAAGTCGCTGATGCCCGAGGGGCTTGAGAAGGAACTGACTCCGCAGAACGTTGCCGATCTCATCGGCTTTCTGCGCCACTCGCTGGGCCCAGTCGTCGCCCCTGGAATGGTCTTGTTCGATGACGAGCCGACTTTTCTTGCCGCGCTGACCGAAGGCGCCGCGAAAGCGAGCCTGACGACGAGCGACAAACATGGCGGCGACGCCGCGCTGCTGCTGACGGAGGGCCAGCGGTTCTCACCTCGCATTCTCGATTGGCAGTTCCACATCGTCGAGTACCCGGACACCAACGATCGAGCCGCTACCAACAGAAACGAGTCGAATACCTCGCCACTGCCTTCACCGACTTTCCGCTACCTGCGGTTCGCCTGGAAGTCGGTCGGAGCTCAAGGAGTGATGTTCGAACTGGCGGCCGACGGACATTGGCCACCGGCCGACAAGCCGCTCCGGCGCTATTACAGCGGCAGGAACTCCAGCGGTTGGGCGGCGACCGAAGTCTCCCCCGATGTCCCGACCGAGTGGACCGTCGTGACCGTCGACCTCTGGAAGGACTTCGGCGAATTCACGTTGACGGGGATCGCCCCCACTGCGTTGGAAGGTCCGGCGCTATTTGACAAGATCGAGTTATTGCGGTCGCTGGAAGATCGACCCGGTGACCGTGTTTTGCCTCAGTCGGAAGCGGAGTAATCTTCACCAACAGGCACTGAAGACGGCATTCCGCCGCCGAGACGGCGGGGATTTGGCGCTTTGGTGCCAATCCCAAAGGCGTGGGTCCGTGCGTGTGTTAGAACCCCTTTGGGATTGGCAC
>DATLQY010000611.1:0-4971 GCA_035534975.1 Pirellulales bacterium | reverse complement strand
AAATGTCGGCACCATCAGGAAACGACTTACGTCGATTCATATTACCTAGCTTCTAAAGTGGCGCTGTCCAACTAGGAAGGCCGTCCCACTTGAAGCAAGTGTCTCATTCGTGGCCGCGTGAAGTATAAGCAGAATTCTGCTACAGTTTCGGCAACGGCACCTCGACCGGCTTGGGCAGCTTTTTGGGCTGTTCCACGCGCCGCTCGTTCGACGGCGGCGGTGGCGGTGCGGGCTTTGCGGGAGGCGCCTTGGGTGGGGGCGGTGGAGGTGGAGGTGGAGGAGGTGCGACGTAGGCCTCGTCGACCGCAAAACCCAACGGCTGTTCCAGCTCGCGCGCGGCTAGCACCGCCCAGGGCGTACCGGAGTTTTCCTTCACGCATCGCGAGAGCAACCGGATCGCCTCCTTGGCCATCCGCTCGTTCTGGCTGCCGAAATGGATCTTCGCCTCGGGCCGAAACTGCCAGCGGTTCGATTGCTTGTCGACGAAATCGGCGCCTTTACCTTTCATCTCGGCGCAAGCCGAGTTGTACTCGTTGCACCGCGCGTTCATCGCCAACAGCCGTCCGTAGGTCAGGTCGTACCATGCGCGCCAGCGGGGAGAAGGCTCCTTGACGTATTCCTTTTCCAGGCCCTTGGGCCCAAACAGCGACACCGCGCCGGTGATCGTGAGCAGGTTATAGGCCACCGTTTGCTGCGCCTCCTTCAACTCCTGAAAGAAAGTCCGGCCGGTGGGGGCGAAGGTAAGCCGCGGCGTGCCCTTCAGCTTGCGCTGCGACGTCAGATCGACCGCTCCCAACACCGCTCGCCGCAACGGGCTGTGCTTGGCGCCGCGGACGTACTCGTTGGGCGAATTGTAGTCCGGCACGTAGCGCCGCATCGTCTCGACGGGAAAGGGCGAGCGATCGGCCGGGTTGTCCTTGATGAAGTAAGCGCCGCCCGTCTCATGGGCCAACCGTGTCAGGGCGAACGGCCCCAGGCCCGAGTGCAGAGTTTCGAACTGGCTGCCGCCGAACCAGTAGGGGAGGTTCAAGCGTTCCTGCCGCACGGCGTCGGGACCACGGTCGATGGGCAGGTGGTAGACCTTGCCATCGACGTGCTTGTAGGCCAGCGTGCCCCGCTCCTGGCCGAACATCGCCGAGGGACCGACCACGTAGACCGGCACCACGTTGCGGTGGCAAAACAGCACGGCGTCTTCCAGCCGCGCGTAGTCGTTGCCCGACTCGTCGGTCCAAATCACGAACATCAGCCGCCGGTGTTCGCTAGACCGCACTTTCTGGTAACGCTGGACACAATGGATCACCGTGGAAAAGACGTTCTCGATTCCCGACGGATCGTTCGGCACGCGGCGGATGGCGTCGAAACATTCCGCGTAATTCACGGTGGGCGGCACCATTTCCACGGCCTTCTCGCCGAAGGCCACGACGGAGCTTTTCAGCGCGCCGGACGATAAGCTGCTCGTCAGGTCCAGTTCCTTGTAGATCCGCTCGAGCCGTTCGGCCACCGACTGGCGGTCGGGTGCCAGGCTGACGGAGGCGTCCATGATCCAGACCACCAACAGCTTGCTCTGTTCGAGGTGCGTCAGGATCTCGTCGGTGAGGCGGTCGATGGCGCCGTCGACTTGCAGCACCTCCTCGCCCACCGAGCCGGCGCGGACCACCACGTCGTCGAGCTTGTAGGTGGCGAACTCGACTTCAGGCTCGGGCACTTCAATCGTGGACGTCGGCTCGGTCGGCTCGCTGACCGATTCGAGTTCACTCGAGGTGTTCATCACGGGGGCCGACGACAGCGCCAGCGCGCTCATCATGTTCGGCAGGGGGTCGTCGCGAGGGTCGGCGATGCTGTAGGTCAGCTCAGGCAGCTCGATCGTTTCCCGCTCTTCATCCGTCCAACTGAAGATCTTGACGACCTCGTTTGGGCGCTGGGCAACCACGAATTGGGCCAAGACGGCCAGGAGAGCGGCGTGCGCCGCCGCGCTGATCGTGGCCGCTTGAAGGAACTTTGCCGCCGCGGCCGGGCGTGCGCCGGGCGACTGGTACGCGTTTTGCAATTCCGCGTCCGCATCGACCCACGGCTCGACCAGGGCCGCGGCCAGCCGGTTGAAAACGTGCCGCATCGCACTGGACCCAAGACACCGCGTTGACGAAACCGTCCGAGGACGACGGAATTCAGCTTTCCGTATCTTATGGCGTACGCGGGCGATTGTCGAGAGTGGAACTCCCGCCTGCCGCGCGGTATTTGGGTGGCCGCTTAATGTCTGGCCTTCCGATGCGCCAGCCACGGCCGGTGACGAAGGTTTCGCTTGAGGTACTCCGCAACCGCCACCGTGCCCCCAGCGCCGTCATGGGCCCCGTCGCTCGCCGTCCTGTCCTGTGCCTGTTTCCGGTGATCTAGCGCACGGCGCGCATCATTGACCAGAATTGCCCGTAAACGAGGGTTCATACGGACTCCTATCTCCTCTTGAGGACCAGTCTCCCGTAGAGGAAAAGTAACGTACGACGACCCTTCCCTGGAGAAAAAGCGACACAGTATCCTTGTGGCGCGAATGTCATTGTGACGCGAATGGACGAGGCCGATACCAAACCTCTGGCACCTAGAATTGATTGCGCGCTAAGCACTGTCCGCCATCGAGCCAAGATGTGGCGGCCCTTTGCGGGTGATTCTACTCCTGGAGGGCCAACCGTGTCCAGGGGATGAACATGCCGCTTTCGGGTTATCCTTCACGACCGCGTGAAGGTACACTCTCGGCAAGCCGCCGGCATTGTGCTACCGTAGAAGTGAGGGGGATACGAGTAAGACCGTGCCCACGTATCTCCTTGCTTGAGGCATAGGAGGATTCCGGTGCGATTTTGGCTGACTATCATCGTGGCATTCTGGCCGGCCGTCGCCGGCGTGGCGGAAACCGTGAAATTGCGCCGCGATGACAAAGTGCTCGAGATCCAGGGCCAGTTGATCACTGAATTCCAGAACGGCGGCCTGCTGCTGCTCGGCCGTGACGGCTTGATCTGGTCAGTCGAGCCGGACGAGTTGGTCGAGCGCACTCAGGACGAAGGGCCGTTCATGCCGCTCCGGCCCGCCGAGCTGGGCGAGTTGTTGCTGAAAGAACTGCCCGAGGGGTTCGAGCTTCACACGACGCAGCACTACTTGATCTGCCACAACACGTCAAAGGTCTATGCCCAGTGGTGCGGGGCGCTCTTCGAGCGGCTTTACATGTCGTTCTTCAATTATTGGGGCCGCAAGAAGATCGAACTGCACGAGCCGCAGTTCCCCTTGGTGGCACTGGTCTTCGCCGAACAGGAATCGTTCGCGCGCTATGCCGTCGCCGAGTTGGGCGAGGGGACCAAGTCGATCCCCGGCTTTTACAGCCAAAAGACGAACCGTATGACGATGTACGACTTGACGGGCGTCGAGACGCTGCGGGACGCCGGCGACCGCCGCGGTTCGGCGGCGCAGATCAACCTGATGCTTTCACGGCCCGCGGCCGAGCGGACCGTCGCGACGGTGATCCACGAGGCGACGCACCAGATGGCGTTCAATTGCGGCCTTCAAACACGTTACGCCGACATCCCCCTCTGGCTGAGCGAGGGGATCGCCACGTATTTCGAGACGCCCGACCTCAGTAGCTCGAAAGGGTGGCGGAGCATCGGCGCGGTGAACCCTGTGCAGTTGGAGGGTATTCGCAACTACCTGCCGCGGCGCCAAGCCGATTCGCTGACCAGCCTGTTGGCGGGCAACGACCGGCTCCGCAATCCCAAGCTCCAAGCCGACGCCTATGCCGAATCCTGGGCACTGAATTACTTCCTGGTCAAACAGCGGCCGAAGCAGTACCTGGAATACATCAAGGCCCTGGCGGAAAAAAAGGCACAATTCTTCGATGACGCTCAGACCAAGATCGAGGAATTCAAACAGGCCTTCGGCGATCTGGACAAGCTTGACGCCGACTTCGAGCGGTACATGAGAAAGCTGAAGTAAGGTGGGGTGTGAACGCACGGAGTCGAACGCTCCGCGTCGCGGGGCCGCGGAGCGGCCGGGGAGACGTACCCACGCGGAGCGTGGGTACGAGGGACATCTGACCAACCGCCCTGCTTCGCATCGGTCGATGTTTATGGTAGAGTACAGATCTGCGTTCGCCCCGGGCGATCACCCGTTTTGATTTCGCCAAGGAGTTCCCCATGACCGAGCGGCCTTTGGGTGCCAAGATTTCCGTTCCCTCGCGACGCGAATTCCTCAAGACGTCGACCGCCGCCGCGGTCGCAGGGTCGCTGGCAGGCACGTTGGCGCTGGGGCGCAGCGCGCATGCCGCCGGCAGCGACGTGCTGAAGATCGGACTGATTGGTTGCGGTAATCGTGGAAGCGGCGCCGCGCTGAACGCGCTATTGGCCGATGCCAACGTGCAATTGACCGCCATGGGCGACACGTTCGCCGACCGCGTCCAGGGCAGCCTCGACAGGCTGAGGGAATCGGTGCCCGCCGACAAGCTCGACGTGGCCGACGACCGGCAATTTGTCGGCTTCAACGCTTATCAACAGGTGATCGACAGCGGCGTCGACGTGGTTTTGCTATGTTCGCCGCCCCATTTCCGCCCGCGACATTTCGAGGCCGCCGTGGCCGCCGGAAAGCACATTTTCGCCGAGAAGCCGGTGGCGGTCGATGCGCCGGGCGTTCGCCAGGTGCTGGCCACCGCGGAGGAAGCCAAGAAAAAGGGGCTGGCCGTCGTGTCGGGGCTTTGCTGGCGCTATCACCAGCCCAAACGCGAAACCATTCAGCGGATCCACGACGGCGCCGTGGGCGACATCATGGCGATCCACTGCACCTACAACGCGGGAACTCCCTGGGTCACGGAACGCCAGCCGCAATGGAACGATATGGAATGGCAGATCCGCAACTGGCCATTCTTCACCTGGCTTTCGGGCGACCACAATGTCGAGCAACACATCCACAGCCTCGACAAGGCGGCCTGGATCATGCGCGAGG
>DATLQY010000610.1:0-6048 GCA_035534975.1 Pirellulales bacterium | reverse complement strand
TGCGCCTTGCATTAGGGCCATGCCGAGTAGTGGCTGAGCGTCGGCTGCTTCCACTTCCACATTCCGTGGCCGACCGTCCCAGTCTACCGTCGCCACGTAGACATCGAACGCCAGAAGGCTGCCGTCCGCCAACTCCCCCTGCTGGCGGCACAGCCACCGCAGCCCAAGCGCGGCAATCAGCGCAGGTGGCAAGGTCAGAAAGCCATTGAAGCCGGTGTCAATGACCACTTCCAAGTCGCGTGGCTGACCGCTGGCGGCGCGCGCGGTCAGCAGCAGCCGCGGCTCCAAGTCCGCGTTGACCAGACCTGTCATCATTGTGGCACCGCCCGCACGCGCGGGCCGAAACGATGCACGGCCGGGTAGCCGATGCGGACGCACCAGATTTGGGCATCCGGGCGGCGAGCCAGCAACCGTTGCGAAGCAGCCAAGGTATCTTCCGCCACCTCGAAGTCTTCGGTGTCGACATCAATCGCCACGACCTTGCCGCGATTGCCAGCCTCTACCTGCGGCCCTACGCGCTCCCCGTAGATGGCGGTGCCACGCCGGGCATGCTCCTCTTTGCTGTACCGGGGCTGGCTTCCCATCATGACGTTTCTCCCATGGGCCGAGACCTGATGCGCTCAGCCCCATTTTAGCAGCGAGCGGACGAAGACGCGAAGTGGAGGGTGGCGTTGAGCGGAATGGCAGCCCGACGACCTGCCCCGTTTAGCTGCCCCCCAACCTGCGAAAACATATTCTGGCTGCCTCAAGGCAGGCAACAACAGACCCGATACCCGACAGGGCTCGAAGGGTGTAACCTTCGGCTCCGGAGGAGGCGAAAAGCCCGGTCGGCGGCGACCGAAACCCTTTTGCTGACAAGGGTTTTGGCGACGAGCGGCACTCGCTCACCGCTTTCCAGATATCGCGTATTTTAGCGGGTTTTTCGCGGTTTGGCAACGGTTCTGTGCCAGAATCTGTGCCAGGAAAACGCAGCCCGTGAGCGTCGGCCTTTCAACCGCCAAGCCGCTGCACGGAGGGTATCGGCCTAACACGCCCGGCGAAGTCTCGCGGCCGCGGCGCGCGGGGACCGTCTTCCGAGTCCAAAGTCGTTCTCGACTTTGTCGTCCGAGCGGCGTTGGATAAAATTGACTGCGTGGGCTGGCGATTCGACACATGGCGGCGGCACAGACTGATTTCGCAACCGCTCTTCACATGGAACATAACTGGTTTTACCATGAAAACGCGCATGCCATCCGCCGTTTCGCCCGCCGTAAGCGGGGAACTGTTGCATTACATCAATTCCTCGAAACTGCTGCCCGGGGACATTCTTCTCTGCACCGATCCCGACAGCCCGGTCAGTAAGGCGATCCGTCGTGCAACGCAGTCGCGATACAGCCACGCGGCGATTTTCATCGGCAACGGCGGATTCGTCGAAGCGGTCGGCTCAGGCGTCCGGCGGTTTCTAATCGATTCAACCGCCGTCCGCAATCCGGAGAATGTTCGGTTCCTCCGTTTGAAGGATACGGTGCCGAATGCCCGATCCCTTGCCGAAGGAGCCGGTAGAAAAGCCGAGAACTATGTGGCGCGTCGATATTGGGTGCCTGGCGCGGTCGCAGCGCGGGTTCCAGGTGTGAATCTCAAACGTCGCGGCAAGTTTTTCTGCTCCCAACTGGTCGCGCAAGCCTTTCGCGAATTCGCTTCGTCGGTCTGATTGCGATCGCGACCATCGAAGAATCGCTGCACGCGGCGAGCCCGCAGCAGGACGGCGATGCCGAAGGGCAAATCGGATAATGATCGCCGCGCATTTCAGTTCTACCGTCCTCGAATTCGTAGGACGCATACCCGACGTAGCCGTCGACTTCGACCGCGGGGGGCTCGCGAGAAATACGCGAGTCGGCGTAGACCGCCGTCGCTTATCGGGCGGTGCTGCAACTCGGCCGCTGCTTCGACCTGCTCAACGAGTCCGTGACCAGCGTGCTGGCCGAGAGCTACAACGAATTGGCCCGAACTTTCGCCGATGCTGGAAAGACGCTACCTAGCAACCGTGGTCCCGGGGGCAAACGCACTTTGGATTGCCTGGTCATCAACGACTTCCTGGCGCGACGGAAGGAGCAAGGAATCGAGTACGACACGGTTCGGGGAGCATTTTTGGAAGGGGAACCGGTCTATCCGGGGGCTGGTTTCGCCCGGGAGACGCACATCCAGTTGGCGGTTCGCAATTCGGCTTGCATCCTTGGCGTTTTTCGTCCAAACTTGAAGATATGAAAGACGTCACCCGCTTCCCGACTCCCGCCGAAATTGCCGAAGAAGCTCGCGAGGCGATGAGCCGATCGCCGGAATCGCCCAAGGAGCACTTCGACCGGCTGGTCCGCCTGGGGTTCATCAACACGCGCGGGGAGGTGACGAAGTTGCTTGGCGGCGACGCGGAGCCGGAAACAAACGGCTCAAAATAGTGCCTCTTGCGGGGCCAACGGGTTCGGAACTGACGGCCTGCACGACGTACTCAGGGCTTGCCTGTCCGGCGCTTCCCCGGCACCAGAAGCTGACTCCGGTGCCACGATGCTTGAACTTGCCGACCGGATCAAGTTGCTTCGGACCGCGCAAAGCATCGAAGCCGTGCCACAACGGATCGCTGCGCGGCGCGGTTCGATGGCGGCCGAGCCGATCACCGAGTGGATTCGCCGCCTTATGGAAGTGACATTGACCGCCTAGACTAGCAGCCTATCAGGCCAGCGTCCTGTGAAGGGCTAGCGCCTCTCCAGGAACCCTCTGCCTTCGAATATCGCCGGCATCGCCTTTTCGATTCGCGCCACCCGCGTCGCCGACTGCTTGGCCGCTGCAAAGTGGTAGAGGTAGCTCCTCTGCCGCCCCGGCGTCAGCGCCTCGAAGGCGCGCTTGAAACGCGCGTCCCTTCGGAACCGCTCCGTCAGCTCTTCGGGAACCGGATAATCTGAGGTCTTCTTCTGCTCCATGCGCAGCCCAGCCTTCTCGACTGCGATGGCGTCCCGCACGTAGGCCTTGATGGTCGCCGCCTTCGCCGTGATTTCCTTCACGCTGGTGAACTTCATCACCCGCCCGGCATGCACCTGACCGAGCTGCACCAGCACCTTTTTGGGGTCCTTCAGCAGGGCGCCCTGAAAGAAGCCCAGCCCGAAGTACTCTTTGAAGCCCTGCATGATGACGATGTTCTTCCCATCCACCGTGTAGGTGGGCTTGCCCCACTTACACTCCTCCTTCATCGGAAAGGCGGCGAGCACCCGCCGCATCTGGGCGATCTCCGCCTCCCACCGCTCTCGATACGCCATCTCCATACCATCACCTCTTCCGGTAGCTCGGGCAGCGTCATCGCCCTCGCGCTTTCCCATGGCCACGTCCACATCCTGCACAACCCGAGATCCGTCGTCGATGTTGATCGGGTGTTCAGGTCATCCCGACTTACCCCACGGGCTGAAGTAGCGCCGCCCAACCCGCCGTCGCCGCGGACGGGCGCGTCGGTCGCCGTGCGGGCTCCCTCTCGCGTCCGCCGCTGAACGCCAGTATTTGTAGCACCGGAGGATGCCGCCGGCAAAAGGCCCGATCTTTTTTTCAGGGGGCGCGTCCCAGTGGTCCTGGTGGTGGACATAGGGCACCTTCCTTTCGTGTGAAATGAAACGAGTGGTGGGAAAGAGCTGCTCTCAGACGGTCCTCGGTGTCGCCACGGCCAGGAGGCAACACTGCCCGACATCGCCGTGCGTGGCAAGCGAATCGTCGCCTGGGTGATTGCGCCCGGCGGGCGTTGGTGGCAGGGTCGGCCTGTCTAGGGGCTAATCTTTTGACACTGGAGGCTTGCCATGAAAACGGTTTCCTGCTGGCAGGACCTCGAACCGTACGGGTTCGTGGCCCTGACCGGCGAGGCGTGCGGTCTGATGTACCGCAATTCTCTTCGACCTCACGGCCGCCGGGCGGAACGTCGTACAGAAATGCTTCGGCGTGCCCGACCTGCGGCTGCCCCGTCTGCCGTTGGCACTTGCGACTTGGAACCGGGGCGATGCAAGTGAGCCGCACGTCGGCTCGCTCAGGGGCGCGTGACGATGCGTGACGATGGTGACGATGAAAAACACGCAAAGTTTTTCTGTTTCCCGCGTGACGGTCTCACTTGGGGATATTATTGGCGAGCCCAACAGACGCGGACGGCACAGCGGAGTGTGCCTGCTACGATCTCGGCCGCTCGGCGCGCGACCACTACTACTCCCACGCCATGCCCCCCAACACGACGGGAATGGGTGCGCATTTTTGCCTTTTAGCAAAGTCATGTTAGCAACAAACCAACTGCCAGGATCGGCGTGCATGCGTATTTCCCGGCGTTTTTGAGGTAGCGCCGGCGAGTTGGACAAGCGGTTCTTGCTGAAAAGTCGCTGAATCGAACGATTTTGGAGAGTTTTGGACCGAATTCGAGTGAAAATGAGTGGCGGAAAAAAGGCGTTAGGCGATAGGCGTTAGGACACGCTCGCCTATCGTCTTTGTCCGTGGCCTCCCTCGCACGTGTGCCTGCTACTTACCGGAGCGCTCGCCGTGCATACCCGCAGGCGAACGGCACAGCGGAGTGTGCCTCCTACTTACCGGAGCACTCGAAGGCGGACGGCACAACGGCGTGTGCCTGCTTCCGGCGCGCCAGCCGAGGCCGTCAGGTTGTCGCGGCCGCCGCCTAAATGAGCTTGCGTGATCCTGGGAACGCGGAACGCCACGGAGGCCACGGAGGGCGTTCGCTACAGACATTTGGCTTCCCATCAACGTGCAAGGTCATTTAGGTTGGAAATCTACCCCACGACCATATGGCACCCTTGGAAACCTACCCCACGAGTATCCCCGACAGGGCTCGAACCTGTAACCTTCGGCTCCGGAGGCCGACGCTCTATCCAATTGAGCTACGGGGACTTGATCCCGTCAGCTTATCAATTGAATGCGTTCCTGAGAAGCGGGCGGGCGGATGACGCGGTGAGGGGGGACGCGGTGATGGGGTGATGGGATGATGGGGTGATGGGGTGATGGGGTGAGGGGATGATGGGGTGATGGGATGAGCTGATGGAATGGGATGCGGTCAGGGGGTGAGGGGATGATGGGGTGAGGGGTGACGCGCGGGCGTCGCGGCTCGAATTCTGACGGATCTGGCTGCTCGACGGCACGCTACTTTGCGGCCGGGGGCAAGCTATACTTGATGGCCCCCTATACGACCCGAACGGAATGAATTCCGTTCTCCATGCCGCAGAGAGCCCTCATCATGAAATTCGCCCGTTTCGCGTCGATCGTCGTCATGTCGTTCTGCACCGTATCGTTTTGCACCGTGTCGTTCTGCAGCATGGGAAGTGGCGCCGAGCCGAAGACGACGGCCTATTCCGGCGCGACGATCCACACCGCGGCCGGCAAGACCTTCAGCCCCGGCACGCTCGTGGTCCGAGAGGGAAAGATCGTCGATGTCGGCCCCGCCGAAGAGGTGGCCGTGCCGGATGACGCCCGGCGGGTAGACCTCGCCGGTAAGGTGCTCATTCCGGGCCTGGTCGATAGCCATTCGCACATCGGCGTCCATTCGCGCCCCACGGTGGAGGCCAACGGCGACGGCAACGAAATGACCGGCCCGGTGCAGAGCATCGTGCGGGCAATCGACTCGATCAACCCCTTCGACCCCGGCATCCGCATGGCCACCGCCGGCGGCGTCACGACGGCCAACATCATGCAAGGCAGCGGCAACGTCATCGGCGGGCAGACGCTTTACGTCAAGCTCCGCGGTCGCACCGTCGAGCAGATGGCAATCCTCGCGCCCGAGGTGATGGGCGGGCTCAAAATGGCCAACGGCGAAAACCCCAAGCGCGCCTACGGCTCGCGCAATCAAGCACCCATGACGCGGATGAAGACCGCCGCCCTGCAGCGGAGCGAGTTTCTCAAAGCCCGCGACTACAAACGCAAATGGGACGCCTACCGCAAGAAGCTGGCCGCGGCCCAGGAAGCCTCGCCGCCCGACGTCGACTTGCAGTTTGAGCCGCTGGTCGAGGTCCTCGAGCGGAAACGGACCGTTCACTTCCACACGCACCGCGC
>DATLQY010000609.1:0-11729 GCA_035534975.1 Pirellulales bacterium | reverse complement strand
CACGCGGCGTTGCAGGGCTGCTGCGGTATCCACCAGTAAGCCGCGATTCATCGAAACTCCCGCCCTCAATTCGAGGAAGGCAACCAGGCGATACGCGAAGCGCCGAAACGCATTCCCTCCGGCGCAATCTCAGTGTGCGTGAGCGTGTCAAGGTTCAGGACCATCAGCTTTCCCCCCTCCGGCGATTGGTCGAAACGACGGTCGAAATGGACGTAGGCGATGTATTGTCCATCCTCTGACCAACTGGGATACCCATTGAAGCCCGCGCCTTCGGTAAGCGGTTCCACGCCCTGCCCGTTGTCGGCATCGGCCACGAAGATCTGCCTTGTTCCGTCAGCTTGAGCACCGCCGAAGAGGACCTGTCGCCCGTCAGGCGACCAGGCCGCGTTGACCCATCCTCCCAAGTCGCGGTCCACGAGTTGATGGACGTTTCCTCCGTCGGCATCGATCACGTAAAGCCGGATGCCGTCTTGGCGGTTTGAACCGAATAGAATGCGTTTCCCATTGGGCGACCAGGCGGGGTCGGAGTCGAACGCCGCGTTGCGCGTCAAGTTCAACGGCCCGGCCCCGTCGGCATCCATCACATAGACCTCATGGTTTCCGTCGCGCGACGACGTGAAAACTACCTTCGTTCCATCGGGCGACCAACAAGGTTGAAACTCTTGATTGGCACTGTTCGTAAGGTTCATGGGCTTGCCGCCCACGGCATCCAGGACGTAGATCTGCGAGCGTCCTGTCGCGGCCGAAGTGAAGAGCAATCGCCGGCCATCGCGCGACCAGCAAGGGTCGGCGGCCCCGCCCGGCAGGGTCTCGACGCGCTTGACATTGTTGCCGATGACGTCGAACGAGACCAACTCGAAGCCCTTGCCGAAACGGTTCGCGGAAATCGTGAAACGGGGTAGGCTGGTTTTGGGCTCGTCGGCGCGCCCGTCCCGGACAACCTCCACGATCAGAGCCATGGCGAACAAGCCGACCACGAAATCGCATACCCGCACAACCATTTCGGATTTGGACCCCGAAGGGTGTTGGTCACGCGACTCTCGGTCGGAATCAACCATTTGGAACCTCCTCTACGATTCCTTGGTCTTGAACACCAGCAGGTACGGCACGGCGGAGCGGTCATCGGTATCCTTGAAGTTTCCGAACTTCTCGGTGTTCACCCAGATGGCGTATGTCTTGCCTGGCTGCAGCTTGACCGGCAGGACGCAAGTCCGCGTGTCCGCGAGGTACTTCGGCTTGCCTTCCACCTTTGGGAAACTCTCTTTTGAGAGCGTCGACCACGACCAAGTCCCGTCTTGCATCTCCTTGCTGAACGTGACTTTGATCTCGGTCAGCTCCGGGTCCACCTCGCTGGCTCCCGCTTCGGGGACCGTCTTGACGACGACGGGCGGCACGGATTCGAGGGTAACATCTTCAGACCAGGTCAGCGCACCGGCCAGGCCACTGACCGAAGCAACGAAGATCATCACGGCACACTTCATGGGCTTCCTCCTGGATTGCGACGCCAAACGAATTGGCTTCTGTTCCCTCGCTCCAAAATACAACGTAGTTACAACGTTCATGCTCGGCTGGGAGCAGGGAAGGAAAGGAGCCGAGTTGGACGAAAACGCTTGGCGGGAGGGCCATGTGCCTTGCTCGCTTGGCGCTCCATGAGCCTACCACGGCGGCAAGTGGTCCGCAAACGGCGCAGCTCGCCTTGGCCAGGCCGTCGGAGCGAGGAGCAAGTGGCAAGCATGGCCCCCCGAGCCCAGCCGGACCGCGAAACGAGGTTGTCGCTCATTCATTGCGCGGTATTCTGCTACTCACTTCGGCGAGTCTTCAATCGGACTTTGTTGCTCCCGGACCTGGCGGAGCAGGTCGAGCAGCTTTTCCACTTGGCGCTGGCCGGCGAAGCTGGCGTTGACGACCAACGACCCGGTGAGCGAGTAGGCGTAGACTTCAGCCTCGGCGTCTTTGCCCAATGCGGAGCGGACGGCGGTGATCAGCGGTTGATAGTTGGGATGGGAATCCTCCTTCAAGTCTTCATCCGTCTCTTCGCACGTCACGACCAGGTCATCAATCGGGTAAACTCGCAACCCGCGCATCGTCCGCATCGCGCTTTTCGTGGTAATCAGGAGCACTTCGTCGCGGACGGCGTAGTCGAGATCGATTTCGCCAAGGATCAACGACAACGCCGAATGGAGAGAAATTCCCTTCAGGCTCCGAGTCACCGGCGTGTCGCCGCCGACCCCCGAATCGGTCAGCGACTTTTTGTCGAGCTGAATCTCGATGTCGTGCTTGCCTTTCAAGTACTCGATTACGTCGGAGAGCGGCTGATCGGTGAAATCGAGATCGGTCTTTTCATCCAGCGCCGCTTCAATCTTTGCCTCCGCCAGCCGCTGGTGCTGCGCCGCGATGGACGGATGTCGCGCCGATTTGCGGGCTTTCCTTTGCGAGTTGATCAATACGACGTCGTCGGCCACGACGACGTCGTGCCTGGCCTTGACGTACTCGATGACATCCGCCGGCGGCAGGTCGGTGAAATCGAGCTCGGTCGTATCGTCCAGACTGGATGCGACGTCGGCCGGTTCATGGGCTTTCGAAGCACCCGCGACCGATAATGCCGCCGTCAATACCAGGCCCACCGCGTGCCACCGTCGAAATGTGAAAACTGACATGATCAACTCCTTCTCTGTCGCCTGACGAAATGAAATGTTGCCTGCGAAACACAGCTCGTTCCAAAGCCGTTCCGATCCGCCGCACCGGAGAAGCTCGGTCGAAAGAGTTTTCGGACCGAGGGCCGGCGAGGCTGGAATATGCGTAGTATGGCGATGCCGGACACGGATTGTCCAGCAAACATCCAAAAACGATGATCGGCTACGCACCCGGCGCGCATAGGAAGCCGCCAGTCTCGGCCTGGCCCGCGCAAAATGCCCCTTTGCCTGTCGTCGTATCCCGCTCGCCGAGCCCGACCGCGGGAACAAGCGAGGCTGGGCTTGACCCGCCGTGAATTGAATGGGCAGAATGACCGTATGCCATTAGTCCTCGACCGGCAATCTCCGACCACGAATCGAACGCCCACTCAATTCTCGTTGCGATCGCTTTTCGTGGTGACCACCGTGATTGCGGTTGGACTTGGTCTCGTGAAGTGGCTCGCTTTCCTTGGTGTTGCCGCCACGGTGGTCGGACTGGTTCGATGCTTGGCAGCTCTGGGGATCCTCATTCTGGTTTTCGCTTTGGGGGAGATCATTTATTCCTGCCTGGTTGCTCTGGCCTTTGGCCAGCGACCCGACGAGGGCAATCCAACTTCTCCCATCGTTCCGCCAACGTGAGCGGCGCATCAGGGCACGCCAGAACTGTGGCGGCGGGTGCCTCGCTTCGGCTCTTTGCCCCAAGCCCCCTATTGCGGCTGCTCTCAGGGCCGACTAAGGTGACACGAGTCCTGGAGACCAGCCCTATGTTGCAAATTGCGATCGACGCCCTGGTGCTGATGGTGGATATCAATCAGGGCATGTTCCGGTTGTGGCTCGACGCTGTACCGAAGCCCTTGTTGACGGTGCCCACCCACCTAGTCAACTTCTACCCCGCCTATTACCTCGCCATGCGGCTTTGGCAACAATCGTGCCGCGTCTGACATGACGCCGCCGTTGGACCAAGAACGACCACACTGATGAATCGTCCGCGTTCTCGACGTAAGTAGCGCTTCATTCCGCCACCCACGAGGCACCGACCGGCCGTGAGGGTGGGAACAAGTCGTAAGCGGCACGACCCGACCCGCCGGGCGCAGGCGGCGCGGATTCCAATGGAACGTCCATGGCTGCTTCCTTTGGGGGCCGTGGAGATGCAGGAGCTTTTGCCGTGGGCACGACCACCTCCGCCGTGATTACCGCTCTTGGGCGAGCGCTTCTACCGCATGCCCACTTTTTTCCTGCCACCGTCCGGCGGCCTCGCCGTAACCAGCAGGAGGTCTGCCCGCCCTTGCCCTCGTCGTGCCGGCGCGGCATGCTGGTGGCATGGGCAAAATCACGTGAGGTAAGGCGGAGGATCTCGTATGGAGCGCGTACTCGGCGTTGGCGGCGTCTTTTTCAAGGCTCGTGATCCACGGGCATTGGCGGAGTGGTACCACGAGCACTTGGGCGTGCCACTCGAAGCGGGGCAAACTTATGCGACGTTCAAGTCAGATGGGCCCAATGAGCAGACCGTATGGTCAACGTTTCCCGCCGACACGAAGTATTTTGGCGATGGAGCGGCCCCTTTCATGTTCAACTATCGCGTGCGAAATCTTGACGCCATGTTGGCTCAGCTCCGTACGGCCGGGGCGCAGGTGGAGGATCGCGTGGAGGACTACGACTACGGCCGATTTGGGTGGGCAAATGACCCGGAGGGCAATCGCTTTGAATTGTGGGAGCCTCGCTGATCGTACAATATCGACATGCCCCACCACCGCTTTCAGTTCTCGCTCGGGTTGATCTTCGCCGTCACGACCTGTGTCGCGGTGGTATTTGACGGGGTCAGGTTGTTGCCGGTTGAGATGAGGCTCGTTGTCGGTCTGTCGATTGTCATTGGGCTGGCTGAGTGCCTTGCTCTCGCTGTTTTGGGCCTGGTCGTTTTCGTGACTATGAGCATGGCCTTTAGATGCGCCGATCAATTCGAGCGATTCTTCCCGCGGAAAGCAAAATGATACCCCGCCTGCAATTCCGCCTGCGAAGCCTGTTCATCCTAACTGCCGCTGTAGGGGAGCCCTTCGCCGTGATCTTATAGACCTCAGAGCATGTCCAGCGGATCGATATCGACGATCCATTGCACGTCGGCGGGCGGCTTGAGCTCGGTGGTGGCTTCGCGAATGGCGGCGCGGACCCGCTCGGCGAAGGGGCCCTGGATTTGCAGTTGAAAACGGTGCAGACCTCGCAGCTTGGCGATCGGGGCCGGCGCCGGACCAAGCAGACGCGCCTGGGCCTCGCGCCGTGCCAATGCCCCGGCCAACCGTTCGGCGAGGTGCGCGGCAAACTCGCGCGCCACGACTTCCGACGGCCCGCGGACTACGAGCCGCGCCATGGCGGCGAAGGGCGGGTACATCAGCAGTTCGCGAGAGGGAAGCTCCTGCTCGGCGAAAGTATGATAGTCGTGTCGCACTGCGGCCTTGATCGCCGCGTGGTCCGGGCTGAATGTCTGCACCAACACTCTTCCACCTTTTGGCCCGCGCCCCGTCCGTCCGGCGACTTGCACCAGCAGTTGAAACGTCCGCTCGGCGGCGCGAAAGTCGGGCAAGTGCAGCGCCGTGTCGGCGTTGACCACTCCGACCAGCGTGACGTTGGCAAAATCGAGCCCCTTGGCGATCATTTGCGTCCCCAGCAGGATGCGGGCCTCGCCCTTGCGAAAAGAGTCCAGCGCCCGCTCATGGCTCCCGCGAGCGCGCATCGCGTCGGTGTCCATCCGCAGCGCGCGATGGTCGGGAAAACGCGCGCGCACCTCGGCCTCCAGCCGTTGCGTTCCCAGGCCGCTGTAACGAATGCCGGTGAAGCCGCAGTCGGGGCACCTTGCGGGGGCGGGCACCTCGTAGTCGCAATAATGGCACAAGGCGATCTCGGCCTGCCGGTGGTGTGTGAGGGCGATGTCGCAGTGCGGGCAACGGACCACCACGCCGCAGGCGCTGCACTGAATGTGCGTCGAGAAGCCGCGCCGGTTCAAGAGCAGGATCACCTGCCCGCCGGCGTCGAGCGACTCCCTCATGGCCGAGTGGAGCGGGCGGCTGATGGCGCCCGAATGGGCCTTGTCGCGGATTTCGTTGCGCAAATCGACGGTGACGACGGCCGGCAAGGGGCGGTCGAGCACGCGCCGCGGCATGCTCACCAACTGGTAGTTGCCGAGTCGCGCCTGTTGCCAGCTTTCGAGCGAAGGAGTCGCCGAACCGAGCACCAGCGGCACGCCCTCGGCGCGGGCCCTTTCGAGCGCCACGTCGCGGGCGTGATAGCGCGGAGCGCTATCTTGCTTGAAGCTCGCTTCGTGCTCCTCGTCGAGCACGATCAAACCCAGGTTCGGCGTGGGGGCGAAGACGGCGCTGCGGGCCCCCACCACGACCGAGGCTTCGCCCTGGGCGATCCGCCGCCAGGCGGTGTACCGCTCGGCATCGCTCAAGTGGCTGTGCAGCACGGCCACGGTGTCGAAACGCGCCAGAAACCGCTGCCTGGCCTGGGGCGTGAGGCTGATCTCCGGCACCAGTACGATCGCCTGCCGGCGGTAGCCCACCACCTCCTCGATCGCGCGGATATAAACTTCGGTCTTGCCGCTGCCGGTGATGCCGTGAAGCAGAATCGTCTCGTGCCGCCGGGCCACGAGCGCCGCCAGAATGCGCGTCAACGCCGTCTGCTGGTCGGCGTTGAGCACCCAGTTTCGCTCGCGATCGGCGAGCGGTGCGACTTCGGCGTGCCGCGGCAGCCGATGCGCGGCCGCGACGATCAACCCCTTGCGCCGCAACTCGCCGATCGGGGCCTGGGTGCAGCCGGCCCCCTCGGCCAATTGGGCCGGCGTCAGCGGCCGCGCGCCGGCCGCGAGGAAACGCAGCACGTCGGCCTGTTTCTTGGGCAATGAAAGCTGCGTGAGCCGCGCCGCCACCTCCGTCGGTACCGATAGCAAGGTCGTCATCCGCGTGCCCGCCTGCCCGCGCACGCCGGAGGGAACCACCGCCTCCAGCACCTGGCCCAAGGGGCAGAGGTAGCGGTCGGCGATCCACTCGGATAGCTTCAGCATCGAAGCCGTGAGGAGACATTGCTCGTCGATCAGCGCGGCCAGCGGCTTGAGCCGCCGCGAGCCCGAGGCGCGGTATTCGAGGCGCACGCAATAGCCCACCGCCGTTCGGTTGGCGTGGCCCAGTGGCACGCGCACGCGGCGGCCGACGGTCAGCCGCTCGCGCACGGCCTCGGGCACGAGGTAGTCGAGTTCCCGCGGAGGGCCGTTGGGCACGACGACCGTCGCGATCCATTGCCGCTCGACGTCGTCGAGCTCCCAGGGGGGCGGCTCGGCGTCGAACAGGTTATGCTGCTTCGTGTCCGCCATGGAATCGTAATCGGTGAATCGTTTCGCGGCCGACTTCAGGCCGGCTGAGTATTTCCGCGTGTCGCGAAGATTTCATTGACGTACGATTGTGGCAGACGTTCTTGTTCCAGCCGCCAGTTGTGCTGATGGCACTGACGAAAGGCCGCCAGCTCATCGTCGACAAGATTTCTCGGCTCACTACATTCTGCTCCACTGCCTTCGAGGACGAGAGGCTTATGATCTCGCAATACGCCGTCGGTCATGAGGATGCTGCGTACTTGGGGGAACAACATTCTCAGGCTGGAGAGAATCTGAAAGCCTTCGACATCAACGTCGCCCCAGTACAGAACCATGTTATCCGCCAACCACTGAAGCCGGCGCAATCGAGTCACGGCCTTCCATTCCCCGCGAATGGCCAATCCGCGATTCATCCTCGGCAAGGTCGAAAGATTGAGTTGGTTCTCGACGATGACGACGGTGGCGTCGCGAAGAGGAAGCGGCTCCAGCAGCCGCAACGGAAGTGACAACTCGTCATACGGCAGCCCTAGCTCCATTTGAAGTCTTGGATCCAGCATGCGCAGGGTCGTGTAGGGTTGTCCGTCTCGCAACCCGAACCGCAATGCGAATTTGGTTTCGTCCGCCTGAATGGCAGACCCCGGGAGTAGTTCGTCGAGCCATTCGCGGAGTACCGCATGGTGGCGCTCGACGAACTTGGTATCGACCGCCACGGGAATCTGTCGCGCATAGCCGTCCGGCCAAGGATGGTCCAAAAAAAAACGTGTCACTTGGAGCAATCCTTCCAGAAACGCGAAGTAGTCGGCCGTTTTGCGGATGTTGGAGTTCACCCAGGCGGACAGACCTGGAAAACACTCACGCACGGACTGAGCCACGCGGCAGGTCGCGGAGAAGTGTCGCTGCTTGCCCGCAAGCGATACAAGATCCTCCGCTGTGTCGATGACGATCCGCTCGGGGAAACGGTTGTTGCCAAAGTCGCGCGAGCGGACCTGTTTCCAGTGGACAGAGTATCCCGATCCCGATTGTTCCTTCGAACTGGCCCGCAGCAACTCGACAGCGGCAATGGTGGCGGGTACATCGCCGGCGACGGGCGACAAGTCAGCCGGTACTCGCATTGGGAAAATCGAGCTCAGGCCTTCCAAGGCCCAGGCATCGAGCATTTTGGGGTACGCCCGACTGGCCTTCCGTCGTATTCCTTCGGGCGTGATCATGGCGTCGGGGTCGTATTTCTATTTGGCGGCCGTCACTTGGGGTTTGACAGGCCTGCCGTTGGCCGGAAAACCTTTCAGCACGTCCTCGTACTCGCGGGCTGTCATGCTGTACAACTCTGAACGGTGCGTGGCTTCGTCCTTGACCGCATGCAGATAGCAGTCCACGAACGACTCCGTGACGCGCGCCTTGGCGTCCAACGGGGCCACAATCAACAATTGCAGTCCAAATTGCTGGAAAAGCTTCAGGGCATACTGGGCGTTGTGGTCGTCGACTTTGGAGAACATTTCGTCGACGACCACGAATTGGAACCTTCCCGGCGTCTTGCCGCTGGGATCAATGTCGAATTGATAGGCAAGGGCGGCAACCAGGATGGTGAAAGCCAGCTTTGCCTTTTCGCCACCGGACTGGCCCGCGCTATCCTCGTAGTAGCTGCGCGTCTTACCGTCACTTCTTTGGACTTCACGGGCCGCGAAGTCAAACCAGAAGCGTACATCGATGACTTTATCGCGCCAGCGCGTGTTCTCCTTGTCGGCCAGCCGTTCCACCAGCTTTTTTATTCGCAGGAACCGCGCCTCGTTGGCCTCGTCGGTGTTTTCCAACGATTCGTCGAGGCACTCCCGCAGGCCGCGACGAAACTCGGCAATGTCGCGGTCGACGACTTCCCGTGGCTCGAGCTTCATGAATGTCGCCGGCTGGCCGCTCGATTCACTTTGAAAATCCAAGGCGGCGAGCGCGACATTGAGCTGCCGGACTTTTTCCTCGATGTGCTTGCATTCCCGCCGCAGTGCCCCATTGAGCAAGGCGACTTCCTGGCTTACCTTGTCATTGAGCCGATCCTTAAATTTCTTCTCGTGGCGCGGCAAGTCCTCGTCACGCACCTGGTGGAGCAGCCGCAGAAAGCTCTCGAGAGTCTGCACGCTCGCGTCCAGGTCCGCTTGCTCATCCTTGAACTCGCGCAAGAATTTGCTCATGGCCCCGACGAGCTTTTCGGAGAGGGGCTGAAGCTCCGCGCGAATGACCTCAATCGATTTACGCGTGTGCTCCGGCCATTGGACATTGCGCGCAAAGAGGTTCGAGACTGCCATTTCGGGGTCGCCCAGCGACTCGACGATCGCGGGGAACGCAATGGCATGGACGTCGTAAACCCCGTCCGTCTTGGCCTTGGCTACGGCCTTGCGCGCCGTTTCGATCAATTGAGTCTCCCTGCCAATTTGCTCGGTGAGCGACTGCTCCTTTTTGAGAGCCGCGTCGCGGGCGGCGCCAACCCTGACCAACTCCTCTTCCGCCTTGCCGAGGGTCGTCTGTAGCGACTTGACTGCTTCGTTCGCGGATTCCAATTCCGCCTTTTCCCGCTGCAGAGCGGCCATCGCGACGGCGTGCTTGCGGAAATCGATCGAATTGAAATCGGTCGTCTCCAAGGCAAGATTGGCGGCACCCTGCCGGCCACGCAACGTGTCCAAGGTGGTTCGTTGGGCCGCGATCGTCCGTTCAAGGGACGCGAGATCCGCCTGTAACGAGCGCAGATGGTCAGCCATCAATCGCCGTTTTTCCCGATTGTCCCATCCCAGCGTGAAGTGGCGAGCATCCACGGTCCGGGGTCGGTCATCTTTCTCGTGCCGATCGGCGCCGAACTTCACGTGGCGGTTCTCGGTCATTCCCAGGCGATCCACTTCATTGAACTGCTCGATGGAGTCGCAGCAGCGGAAATCGAATCGTCGGAGCACCTCCGCGCGAACCCAGGGAGCCAGATCATGCCCTGTTCGGAACTTGAGCTTGCGGATGATGGATTGCGGATGCAAGCGATCCCCTCGCGCCTCATCAGGCTCGGCCCTGCCAACGCGCAGGTAGACCAACCGTTGCCCTTCACCCTTGGCGTTGGACATGCGGGTCTGTTCCACGTATGCGCGGACCCGCGGGTAGAGCCGATCGGGTACGAGCAAGCTCAATGCAAACGACCGCAGCACCATTTCGATCGAGGCTTCCCAGCGACGTTCTTCAGGCGAGACCGAGATCAGCTCGGCGGCAAACGGCAGAACGGACTCCGCCAACTGCAGGTCTTCGCAGATCCGGCTGCGCAGAGACGTGAAGTGAGAAGTCAGGTTGGTTTGCCGTTGGCTCAGAACCTGCAGCTCGGTCTGTTCCTCCTGAATTTGCCGGCTGCAGACGGCCCGCTGGGCAAGTTGTTCTTCATGCCGGCCACTGAGCGCTTCCAGCCGCTGGTGCGTGGCTTCCAAATCGGAGTGCAGACGTTGGCGCATGGCCAGAAACGACTCCGCGTTCTCGACGCGTTCCTGTATCCCACATTTGCCGAGCTGGAGATGATAGCGCCGCGAGGCCTGGTCCTTGGTGTCGTGCGCCGTCGTCTCTTCTCGGATCAGCCCCGGGATGTCCCGCAGCCGCTGTCCTCCCGCCAGGTCGATATCGTTCTTGAGCGTACGGATTTGCTCGGAAAGCGTCTTTGACTCGTCCGCCAGGCGATTTCGTGTGGCCACGGCCGTGGCGAGCTCCACGCGGCGATTGGCCAGCTCCGGCTCGAAGAGTCGGACGGTCTCCACGGCAAAAAATGTTTCCGAAGCCTTGAGCCGACGTTCCAACGCCTCCATCTCGCCGGCTTGTTGGCGGTAGCTCTCGCCGAACTTTCCCACCGGGGCTAACAACTGTTCCGCCAGGTGCGCTCGGACCAGTTCCTGATGGGCCAGGCTGAGGTCGTTGAAGTGCGTCAACAGGGGCTGGACTTTTTCCCGCCAGTCATGACCTTCCAGCATGTGCTTGCGGATGAATTCATTGAGGCTGTGGATGTCCTTGACGGCGACCGTCTGATTGAACATGTCCATCGCCTTGCCGCGCATCCCGGTCCGCTTGCTGATCCAGCCGTCATATTCGGTGAATGTCTTGGTGGTTTGATATCCCAGCCGCTGAAAATGGCCGCGAATTTGTTCCGAGCCCTGCAGGCCGGCCAGGTCGTGTTTCAAGTCACGAGCCTCATCGGTGATGGCGAACACCTTGTCGAAGCCGTCTCCCGAAAGATGGAGCACCTGGCAGAGCGTAAATGTGCGGTCGCTTTGTTCGTCGCGAAAGACGGCGAGTAAAGAGGTCAGGTTGTTTCCCTGCGGCCGCAGGTACTTGACGACGGTTGACTGGGACTCGTCGCTGTCCCGGCCGAAAGCCCCGCGAATATAGCTCTTCTCGTTACGTTCAGTCTTTTTGGCTCCCGCGGCGACGTTGTAATTGCGGATGTTCGAGGGCACCAGCAGCGTCAAGATCGCATCGACCAGTGTCGACTTGCCGGACCCATTGCAGCCCACCAGCAGCGACGTGCGGCCTTCAGGTTCGAACCGGTAGACGTGCCCGGACGCACTGTCAAAAGTGCCCCAGTTATAAACCTCCAGTCGCTGGAGACGAAAGCCAGGTCGCTCCGGACGAAGGTCGAATAAATGTTCCTTCAACATGCGGGCTTTCCTTGCTCGGCACTTAGCAGCCGATCGCGGAGC
>DATLQY010000608.1:0-6524 GCA_035534975.1 Pirellulales bacterium | reverse complement strand
CCCCCGCGGGCCGATTCTTCGCGGGCGGATTCGTCGTTAGGAGGTGGGATCACGAGGGCCCTCCTTCGAAACGGTCGATCGCCGTGGGCTCGACGGGCGGAGTGTCGGTCGTGGCCGGGCCTTCCAGGTCGGGGTGCGGATTGCGGATACGGGCCAGGTAGGTGGTCCGCGGAAGCGTGTTCAACTCGGCCAGGAGCGAATAGTTGAGCGGCGATTTCTTGAGCCGCGCCACCTGGCTGGTTTGATCGCGCAGGTTGCCGAACACGATGGCCCGCGCGGGACAAGCGCCCTGGCAGGCGGTCACCACCTCGCCGTCGCGCACCGGGCGGTCTTGCTTCTGGGCGTCGATCTTGGCTTCGTTGATCCGCTGCACGCAGTACGTGCATTTTTCCATCACGCCGCGGCTGCGAACCGTGACATCGGGATTGCGCAACAATTTGAGCACCGGCGCGTGCTCGGCGTCGTAGCCCCGCTCGGCGTCGTAATCGAGGAAATTGAACCGCCGCACCTTGTAGGGGCAGTTGTTCGAGCAGTACCGCGTGCCGACGCAACGGTTGTAGACCATCTGGTTCAAGCCCTCGTGGCTGTGGACCGTCGCTCCCACGGGACAGACCAGCTCGCAGGGAGCGTTCTCGCAGTGCATGCATGCGACCGGCTGGAAATACGCGTCGGGGGCGTCGATCGCGCCGCGATAGTAACGATCGATCCGCAGCCATTGCATCTCACGTCCGATGCCGACCTGCTCCTTGCCCACGATCGGGATGTTGTTCTCCGCCTGGCAGGCGACCACGCAGGCATTGCAGCCGATGCACGCCGTTTGGTCGATCACCATGCCCCAGGCGTTTTCCGGTTCCTCGTACTTGGGGTAAAGCGACGGCAGTTGCTCGGCGTGGTGGCTCTCGTCGTCGAGAAACGTGGGGTTGACCTCGAATTCGGCCAGCGTTCCCACTTGCACCAGCCCGCGTCCTTCCATGCTGTGATGGTGCTGCGTGACCGATAGCGGGTACTTCTCGCCCGTGGTCTTCAGCTCCACGCCGCGGGCGAACCATTCACGCGCGGCCGGCCGCAGCGTATAGGCGTTCACACCCGCGCCGTCGCCGATTCGCCCCGCGCGGGCGCGGCCATAGCCCAGCGAAAGCGTGAGCGAATTGTGAGCGTGGCCCGGCACGATCCAGATCGGCGCGCGGACCGCGCGGCCGCCGAGCGAAAGTTCCACCACGTCGAAGTTCGCCAGCTTGAGCCGCGCGGCGGTTCCGGGGCTGACCAGCGCGGCATTGTCCCAAGTGAGCTTCGTGAGCGGCTTGGGCAGCTCTTGCAGCCAGCCGTTGTTGGCGAAACGGCCATCCCAAACCGTGGGATCGGGACCGAAGATCAACTCCAGGCCATCTGTCGCTTCCGAGGCGTCGCCGCCTTCCGTAGCGGAACTCGTAAGAGTTCCGTTTGTCTCGTCACGTTCGGGATTCTCACGAATTCCGCTACCTCCATTCGACTCGCCCAGGTCGCCGTCGCCAAGCGACCATATCACTTCGCGCGCCGGCGATCGGGTATCCGGGACGACGCCGTCGTGGAGCGCCTTTCGCCAGCGCCGGTCGAAATCGTCCTCACCCAATCGGGCCTTCCAAAATGTCTGGAGCAACTCGAATGCCGTGCGCTCCGGGTGACCGGCCACCGCGGCGAGCAATTCGTGCGCCGTGCGGCCGCCGTAAAGCGGTGCGATCAGTGGCTGTTGGATCGTGGCCGTGCCGTCGAACGCGCGCGCATCGCCCCACGCTTCCAGGTAATGGGCGGCGGGAATGTGCCAGTGCGAAACGAACGAGGTCTCGTCGAAGGATTCGGAAAGGTGGACCCGGAACTTGACCTGCTCGAGGTGCTTCGCGAACTCCAACTCGCCCGGCGAGGCGTAGACCGGGTTGCCGCCCAGCACGATCAGCAATTCGACTTCCTCTTGTCGCATGTCGTCGGCCAGTTCCCGCAGTGAGCCAAGCTGGTCGATGGGTTCGGCCTCCACCGGTTCGACGTACTCGACCGTTTTTTTCGCACCGACATTGCCGAGGACACGGTTCATGGCGTGGGCCAGGGCGTGGACGGACGCCGGCTGACCCTCGCCCGCGATGACCAGACTCGTGCCTTGGTGCGCCTGCAAATCGGAAACCACCGCGTCGATCCATGCGGCGGGCACGTCGGCCACCGCGGGAGCCAGGCCGCGGGCCTCGGGAACATTCAACTCCGCCGCAATGACCTTGGCGAAGCTCTCCACTTCACTCGCCGGCAGCGCGAGCCGATGGTCCGCCACAGCGCCCGTCAGGCCAGGCGTCGACTCGACCGCGAACAGCCGATTTCGTGGGCCAGGCTTTCCAGCCTGACCGGCACCGGAAACGTCGTCACTTTCCCCGGCGTCAGGGCCAGGCACGACAGCCGGTTCAACACGCCGTCGATCGATGAAGTCGCGGGCATAACGCACGCTGCCGGGCATGGCGGCCAGAAAATCGGCATCGAGCGTCAGCACGACGTCGGCCCGATCGAAATGGTAGATCGTGTCGACGTACTCGCCGAATGCCAGCTTCGCACCGGCGCGGACGTTGTCGCGCCCCGCCGGCTCGTATTGACGCCACTTCGCCTCGGGAAGCTCGCGCAACAGTGCCCGCAACTGGTCGGCCAAAGTCGGCGATGTGACCGTCTCGGTGAGGATGGTCAGGCCACGGCCTTTGCGAGCGCGCACCGACGACACTTCGCCCGCGAGCGCCGTGAGAAACTCGCCCCAGGTACTGATCCGGCCCCCTTTCATCACCGTCTGCGAGCGATCGGGATCGTAGAGCGACAGGATCGAAGCCTGGGTGAAGACATCGGTCGCGCCGAGACTTGCGGGGTGCTCGGGATTTCCCTCGATCTTCGTCGGCCGGCCCAAGTGGCTTTCGACCAGGACGCCCGTCGCGTAGCCGCCGAGCGTCATCGCGGTGGCGAACATCAGCGGCTTGCCGGGCACGATATCTTCAGGCTGCCGCACGTAGGGGACGATTTTCTCTTCGGGCTGCCGCAGGCAACCCGTCGCGCCGGCGAGGCCGAGCGAGGCGGCCATCAGTTTCAGAAAGTGCCGGCGGCCCGCCGGGTCGGTGAACTCGTCGGAGTGGCTGGGGAACTCGTGCCGGAGATAATCGAGAAACTCCGGCGTGTCGTGCAATTCATCGAGACCGCGCCAGAATCGGCCCTTATCTTCCGGTGTGGAGCTCGTGAGAGCTGTGCCCTTTCCTTCGGTAGCGGAACTCGTGAGAGTTCCGATTGACTCGTGACGCTCGGAATTCTTACGAATTCCGCTGCGCGCCAGATCGTGGCTTTCGTCAGTCATCGGTGACAAATCCAGCAGTCGGTAAGTTGCTTGACGTCGATGCCAAATTCGCGCACGAGCTCGGGGCCGTGTTCGTGGGCTTCGGTTTTCGCAAGACCCATGCGGAACACGTCGTCACGATCGCGAATTTGCCGCTCGGGGTGATCGTGGCAATCGAGACACCAACCCATTTGCAAGCTGGCCGTCCGCCGCATCAGTGGCATCTTGTCGACACGGCCGTGGCAGCTCTCGCAGCCGATCCCCGTGGCCACATGGATGCTGTGGTTGAAGTACACGAAGTCGGGCAGGTCGTGGACCCGTGTCCATTTCAGCGGCTTGCCGGTGCGGTAGCTTTCGCGGACCGGCTCGAGCACCGGGCTGTCTTTCCAGATCTGCGAATGGCAACCCATGCAGATCTCAGTGGCCGGCAGCCCCGCGAACGCCGATTGCTCGACGGTCGTATGGCAGAAGCGACAGTCGATCCCAAGGCCGCTCACGTGGTGTTCGTGGCTGAAAGGGACGGGCTGTTCGCGGACGACGTTGGCCTCGGTGATGTAGGGCGAGCGGCTGACTCGATCCCAGGCGAAAATCAACGCGGCCACGATCCCCAGGCCACCGAAGATGGTGACTTTCGAGAACGTGTTCGTACTGGGATGGAAAATCTGCGTCATCGCATTCCCGCTTTCGAGCGCCGCGCAGCCAGCTCCATCGGAGATCTTGCGAAGGCACTCCGCTATGGCGAACTCTCCCTGCGCCCCGCATGGGCGCGCCCGCTGACGATCATGTTTGATGGCTATCGGTCTCGTTGTCAAGATCCAAGTTTTCTCGATGTGCCGCCGGCTGGTCGAAGCGCGCGCGGAATGAATGGTTGACGACCAGTCAAGCGCAATATCCTGGCATTGTCAGCCAGTTTCATTTCATCGACACCGGTCTTCTCATACGCTGAAACGCTTCGTTTCGCGTCGATTTGACGGCACCCGGCGACTGGCGAGAGCGCGGCACGAAAGTTGCTCCACACCACGGAGAGTTTCAACGGAAGTTCCAACGACCGTTTGCGACGAGAGGGAAATCATGAAAAACCGGCGTCAGAAAACGGCTCATGCACCGAAGCGAGATCGGCAAAGCGCTCCACGTGGCCAGCGTGCCCCGCGTGGACCTGGTTCGCCCCGCGAACCAGGTCGTCGACGGCACTTTGCGCGTGGCAGCCGTCGGGCGCGTCTTGCGGCGGGAGAAGTCCCGCCCCCCTCCCTGACGGAAATCAGCGAAGCCTGCGCCCGAATCCAACAGGGTTGGACCCGCCGTCAACATCGGCTTCGGGCAGGCCTCTCGCCGGACGAATCAATGGCCCTCGAGCCGGTCACGATCATTCTTCCCAGTGGCGAACGCGTCTACTGACGTGTCGACCATGGGACCGTCGCTTCTCCGGCACAAGCACGCACCATCGTTCCCACGCTCCGCGAGGGAACGGCTCCGCGGACGCTCTGCGTCCCTCCACTTCGGGCGCCGCGGTCGGTATTGGCGTAACGACGGCCAGAATGGTCGTCGGCCAACCAATCCTCGTGACTTGGGCGCCCGCCCACTCACGAGGTCTTGCCGGCGCCACGCACTCCTACCGATGCTTGGAGCCTTTCACCGCGGTCGAGGCGACATGTCCACCCGGCCTTTGTTCGGGGGCGCGATCGACTGTAGCGTACCCCGACCCGGTGTACCTGTTGCAATGAAGCACATGACTGACTCCCGGTCGGTCATGCTGGTTTTGCGACGTTCGATCAACCACCGCGATGAGCGCCGTGAAAATTATTGGATCGGAAAAAGGCACGGCAAAGGCACGTTGATTGCATCCTCACACGAGTAGTGCGATGGATTGGGCCAACCATTGCCGGACAAAAATTCCTCAGAGCCTGGCCCACGAGGCGAGGTACGCCCCAGGAGCGGATACGCGCCAGGCCGCGGTCGCCGCTATGACCCGCCATCGATAGCGGCCGTGGCACGAATGTTGCAGCATTTGTCGACCCTCTTTTCTTTTGTGGCACGACGATTGCTGGCCATGACATTCCTGGGCGCGGCTCGTTGATGGTGGATGTTCCATGACCAGGCTGGTTGCCAATACACGGTACGCGTCTCGCGACGTGCTGGCAATGTACGCGATGTTCGGCGCGCTTTATCTCATTCAAGGCACGAACGAAACAGCGACGGGCCTGGTGACTCAGCCGGTTAATTCGATTCTCAAAAGCTGGGGCATGACCGCGCCGCGGATCACGACGTTCGTTGCGATCCTGGAGCTTGCCTGGTGCCTCAAGCCGCTGTTCGGGCTGCTCACGGACTTCGTGCCATTGGCGGGGTTTCGGCGCAAGAGCTACCTGGTCGCAACGGCTTGGGTGGCCTGCCTGGGGTTCTCGGCGCTGTACTTCGTGTTTCCCGCCAATGCGTCGCACCAGGCCGTGGTCCTGCTTTTCTGCCTGCTGCTGCCCACAGTGGCGGTCGTATTCGGCGACGTCGTGCTCGACGCTTCGGTGATCGAGGCCGCACAGTCACCTCGAATGACGGGTCGCTTGCAATCGGTGCGTTGGGGCGCCAGCTATCTCGCAACCATCGTCACGGCCAGCCTGGGCGGGGTGCTCTGCGAAGCGCACCGTCAACGACTCGCTTTTTTGATTTGCGGCGGCCTCGCCCTGGGGGGAATGATGATGTCCGCTTGCTTTCGCGAACCGTCCAAGCAAATCGTCGATGATGATTGGCCGACGATTCGCGAAACGCTTGCCGCCTCGCTGCATTCGCGCACCGTGGTCTTTGTCGGCCTGTTCCTTTTCGTCTGGCACTTCAATCCATTCAGCCAGACGGTGCTCTACCTGCACATGACCGAAACCATGCGGTTTTCCGAGGCGTTTTACGGAAAGACCATTTCGCTGGTGGCCGTCGGGTCGCTGTTGGCCTGCGTCGGCTACGGGTTGTATTGCCAGCGGATTTCGATGCGTTGGCTCGTTCCGCTGGCGATCGCCTGCGGCGTGCTGAGCACACTCGTTTATGGTTTCGTCGTGGATCGCACGAGTGCCGTGGCCGTTATACTTCACGCGGCCGGAAATGAGATATTTTGTCGCGAGAAAGTGGTGGCTGGTGGCAGAGCCTAAGCGATGCCCCGGCTCGTGGGGCAGGTTTCCAACCTGCCATACAACTTTTGCTATGGCAGGTTGGAAACCTGCCC
>DATLQY010000607.1:0-6247 GCA_035534975.1 Pirellulales bacterium | reverse complement strand
GGAGGCGATCCGGTTGCTCTCGCGATGCGTGAAGGAAAACTCCGGTACGCCCTGGGCGGTGCTAGCCGCGCGCGAGCTGGAACAGCCATTGGGTTTTGCGGTCGACGAGGCCTACGTCGCACCTCCTCCACCTCCACCGCCCCCACCCAAGGTGCCTCCCGCAAAGCCCGCACCGCCACCGCCGCCGTCGAACGAGCGGCGCATGGAACAGCCCAAAAAGCTGCCCAAGCCGGTCGAGGTGCCGCTGCCGAAGCTGTAGCAGAATTCTGCTTAGCCGGCGGTGAGAGCAGATCTCTTGGATTGTGCTTCCCTGAGGCGTTCATCATCGAACGATGCTTGACGAATTGGTTCTTCGTTGATACAAATGTTCACAATCGAGAGGTCCACCGCCCATCGTTGCTGCGGTGGCTGCGAATGGGTTGTGGAATGGAGCGTCAGTCCAATTGAATGGAGGGTTCCGTCGATGCACGCAAAGTACCACGGGCCGAACGCTACTGTGATTCACGGCAGCTCGCCGGGCGCGCTCGACGAAGTACCGGACGCCACAGTCGATTTGATTTTTGCCGATCCCCCCTACAATATCGGAAAGCGATTCGCCAACTTCGTCGATCGGTGGTCGTCCGACGGTGAGTACATCAAGTGGTGCGAAGAATGGCTCATGGCTTGCGTTCGCAAGTTGAAGGATCACGGTGCCTTTTACGTCATGTCCAGCACCCAATGCATGCCGTACATCGACTTGTTCCTGCGTGACAAGGTGCATGTCCTCTCCCGGATCGTCTGGCACTACGACAGTTCAGGCGTTCAAGCGAAAAACAAGTTTGGCTCGATGTACGAGCCGATCCTTTTCTGTGTGAAGGATCAAAACCGCTATACGTTTAACAGCGAGGCCATTTCGGTTGAGGCCAAAACGGGAGCAAAACGACTGCTGATCGACTACCGAAAGCCGACGCCGGCACAGTACAACACGAGCAAAACTCCGGGCAATGTCTGGTACTTTCCCAGGGTCCGTTACCGGATGGCTGAATACGAGGAACATCCGTCGCAAAAGCCCGAAGCGCTCTTGGAGCGGATCATCAAGGTCAGCAGCAACGTTGGGGACACGGTTCTCGACCCATTCGCCGGAACCTTCACCACGAACGCCGTGGCGAAGCGGCTCGGACGCCAGAGCATCGGCGTCGAGAGGGAGTTGCAGTACGTCAAAATCGGATTGCGGCGACTCGGTATTCGAAGCGAGCTGCACGGCGAAGCGCTACGAGGTCCCGAAAAGACGTACGTGCGCCGCAACGGCAAGCACGCGGTACGACGAGCAGCAGAGGCGCAGCGGGACTTTTTCGAGGACGCCGGGGAATGATCGAACACGGCTTCACCCCGATCATCACCAAGCTCCTCAAAAAGTCCTTCGGCGACAAAGCGAAGCAGGTGTTCTCCGGAAGCCCGCTTTTGCAGTACCTGAACATCAAGACGCGGTCGGCGTCGAAGGGGTCCAAGTCACGCTCGTCATTCGCCAACAACTACGTGATCTATGTCTTGGTCGAGCACTACCTGACGAACAAGTTCGACCGATCAGGCGACTACGGCCGGTCCGAGGGCGCTCGCTTTTCCGACTTGTTGCTTCGAGCAAAAGGGTTGCCGTTCGGGTCGAAGCTGCAAAACCACGCGTTCAACAGCCGGATGAACGATGAGTTCAAGAAGTTCTTTCCGACGTGCGAGTTCCAACCGATCTTGAGGAACCTCAGTAGCCGGCGCTACTGGATCAACGAAAACCTGCTTCGGGTCCGCGTCGGCCGCGACACGTTCAATCTTGCGCGAGTCATCATCAAGATCCTTGATGCTTACATCGACGCGAAGCGAAACGCATTCGAGAGCTTCATCACGACTTGCAAGCGCCTCCGCGGCATCGAGAAGGCCGATTCAATGGAGGGCGTGACCTTCGTCTCGGAACTGCTCGAGCCCAACGTTGACGCACGTGTCTTCGAGATCGTCAGCTTTGCGATCCTCAAACAATTCTACGCCGACCAATCGATCCATTGGGGCTGGACCGTTGATCGACTCACGGAGGCCCGGCTCATCCTTTACAAGACCGGCCGGACGAACGCCAACGATGGCGGCATCGATTTCGTGATGCGTCCGCTGGGCCGTTTTTTTCAGGTCACCGAGACGACGGACGTGCGCAAGTACCTTCTCGATATCGACAAAGTGCAGCGGTATCCGATCACGTTCGTCGTCAAGTCCACTTCGTCGGTCGAGGACTTACGCGATGCCATCAGGCAACACGCCGAACGTGTCTACTCCGTCAAGAAAATCGTCGAACGCTACATGGAGTGCGTCGAAGAAGTCATCAACATTCCGATTTTGCTCGAAAGGTTTCGAGATGTCGTTAAGGATGGCGGGCTTGCCCATGTCATTGACGAGCTCGTACTGCAAAGTCAGGTTGAGTTCAATTACGAAGACGCCTGACGCCCTTCGCGGCTTTGATTGCCCAGGGCGAAAATCCAATCCAACCGAGTCGCCTGCTTGACGGCCACTTCCAGATCATAGCCCGTCAGTGGCTCGGCGGCGACGACGAGCAGGGCTACCCGCGCCAGGGTCGCGAAACAACTCCCGTCAGGCTGGAAAGCCTGACCTACGGCATACCGTTTTGCGATCGAATGTACTCGAACAAATCGGCGGCCTCCTGGGCGGTCAGGTCGCTGAGAACGCGGTCGGGCATCAGCGACTTCTCGCTCCTGGTCATTTCTTCGACGTTTCCACGGGCGATCCGCACGATTTGACGCTCGACCGTCTTGATCACGATTTCCTCGTCGGTCTTTTCGACGATCAGCCCTGAGAGCACGCGTCCGTCGTCGGTGACGATCGTATAGGCGGCGTACTGCTCGTCGATCTTCAGCGAAGGTTGGATCGCGTGCTGTAGCAAATCGGCCGGGCGCGGGTACTTCTTCGTGATCTCTTGCAACGTGGGCCCCAGTGATTTGCCGCGATCGTCGATTTCATGACAGGCGCGGCAACGCGCGCCGTCGCTGAAGTAGATGAGCTTGCCGCGCTGATGGTCGCCTTTGCGGCCGAGAATGCTCCGCGGATCGATGTTGGCGCCGAGCGTCGCCGCACGCTTCGATTCGGGGACGAAGGTCTCGAAGAGCCCGCGAATGTCGCTCGACGCCGCACTACCGACGGCGACGGCCGCCTTGAAAGTGTGCTCCGGCAGCGAGCCACGATGCATCTGGGCGATCAGGGCCAGGGAACCCTCGGTCGATTTCACCAATTCGCGGATCTTCTCTTCCGCAGGCTTGTCCCCGGCCGGTCCCCCGGTCACGAGCGATCGCAAGCCGTTGGCCTGCTCCGAGCCCTCCGTCGCCGGCCCCGACAGCGTGGCGCCGCGATCGTGTGGTAACGATCGTATCCATTGCTCGATCAGGTCCACGCCCGCGCCGTCGACGACGCGCGAGCCGATGTACGGCATCCGAGCGAAACCCAGCTTCGACATGCGGTACATCAGCACGCTGCGGTAGGGATCGCCAGGGACGATGATCTTGGCGTCGCGCATGCCGAACGTGCCGATGCCGGTCCCCTTGTTCGTGTTCAGCTCGTCGAACGGCAGGTCGCGACGCAGGAAGAAGGAGACGATCGCATTGCCGCCGGGATGATGGCACATGCCGCAGTTCGCATGCAAATACGAACGGGCACGGTCGTCGAGCGGCTGCGACGAGTCGTGGGGATCGACCAGTCGCCGGCGGTCGCCAAGGGCAAGCGGGCGTACCTCCGCAAGCACGCCCTGGGCGATCAAACGGCTCAACTGACTCTTGGCGCGCGGTTCACCGGCGAGCCGGCGATCCAACTGGTTCAGCGAGAACCCGAGAACGAACCGCGGTCCTGCGTTATGGCACAGCTTGCACTCGTTCGTGGCATTGACCTGCCAGGTGCGGTCGAACGCGCCCTGTTTTGCCGTCGCACCGGCGACCGCAAGCGGCCGGCTCGCGCCGATCGACTCAACCAGCGAAGCATCGCGTCCGTCGTCGTCCCATAAGTAGCTGTAGGGGTGCCACGTGCCGCGCTCGAAGTGCAGCAATTGCGTTTCCAGACGGATCGACTCGCGCCCCTCTCCTTGTGGTAGAGTCAGGTGCTTAACGAACACCGTCCCGTCGGGGTAGACCGCGGGGGCGTCGGGGCCCGTTGAAAGCTGAATCTGGCCGTCGCTCGGGATCGCCACCCAACGCCTGGCCCTGGCGCCGTCCATCCAGCGGTCGACTTGGACTTGATAATCGACGACGCCCGGGGCGGGCTCCATCGTCTCCAGCGAGGCGAACAAGCCGGTCGCGCTGAGCCGCCGCGGGAAACTGGCCGAGGTGTCTTTCAAGCCCGACGGCAGAAGTTCGTAAATCTGGCCCGTGTAGTCGTAGTCGAGTACGAAAAGCTCGCCGTCGCTCCCCTCGGTGAAGGCGACGATCCGCTGGTCGGTGTCGACCAGCGTCGTGTGCGAATAGGAATTGTCCTCGTCGGGCCGAATGGCCCAGATGGTGCCCGTGATGTAGTCGCCGTAGACGAACGAGCCGTCCAGCCCCGCGAGGTTGTCGCCCCGATAGACCGGGCCGCCGATGACCGAGTTGGCCTCGGTGTGCGAATGATCTTTGACGGGCGGAACGATCGGCGTCGGGCCGATCTTGACGTCCGACCGCAACGCGGCGCGGCCTTCCATCACCGGCCAACCACAATTGCCGCCGCGCTCGAGGCGGTGGATCATTTCCCAGGTCTCCCAACCGTTGTCGGCCACGAAGACATCGCCGCCCTTGGGATCGACGCCGAACTTCCAAGGATTACGCAGGCCGTAGGCCCAAATCTCCGCTCGGGCCCCCGGCGAATCGACGAACGGATTGTCCCGGGGAACCGCGTACGGCCGCTCTTCCGTCGGGTGATCGATGTCAATTCGCAGCACGGCCCCCAACAAGTCGGTCACGGTTTGGCCCGTCGTCCGGCCGTCCGGCGGGTTCGGGCCCGATCCGTCGCCCGTGGAAACGTACAAGAAGCCTTCGCCGCCGAACTCGAGGCAGCCGCCGTTGTGCCCGCCCGCCGGCCAGGTGATGATGACTTGCTCGCTACCCGCTAGAGCGCGCGGCGGCGAGGCGTCGTCGAGCGTAATGCGCGAGACACGCGTATGTCCCCCGTCGCCCGGATGAACGTAGCAGACGAACAACTGCCGATTTTCTTCGAATTGCGGGTGAAACTCAGCGTCGAAAAGCGACACGCCGCGATCGGCCACGTCGTCGGGCAGCCACTCTCGCAGATCGACGACCAGGTCGGCCTGGTTCACCTGGTCGTCTTTGGGGAAACTGAGAATCTTGCCGTCCATCTCGGTGACCAGTAGTAGGCCGGCCCCGGGCACCTCCTCGATGCTCGTCGGCTTCTGGAACCGCAGGTTCGGAAATGCCGGCGCGAGCCGATAAGGTTCGGGGGCTTCCGGCGATCCTAGGATTCGAGAGGTCGTCCAGGGCAACCGGCGCGAGTCGGCGTTATCGGCCGCGGCGGCGATCGCCGCCGCGACGCACACCCAGGCGCCGCCCGACGCGATGAGCCGCGGGAGTGAAATGCAACATGAAGACATATTGGGTTCCCGTCCCGACTAGAACTAGAATCGCCTGACTGATTCGCCCGCATTCCTTCGCGGCGGACTCCAAAATCCCGATTTTTCGGCCAATGAATTTGCGTTATCGATCAAGCTGCCGTAGAGATTCGTCATCGATCGTTTTTGCCACGGATCTGCCCTCAATCCGTGTTCGATCGGTGTTTAATCCGTGGCTAAATTCCGAATGGACTGCCATTCTGGCCTGGACCGGTGCGAATTGCAACCAAGTCGCCAAATTGGTGGTGTCCCAAAAGTGCACCTTTGGGACACCACCGCCAAATTCGACCCTTGCCCGTGCATGGTAGTGACGATTACGCCGACGGCGCTTACCGTTGCGACGGTTGGCCGATTCACTTTGGTGGCCTATCATTATTGTACGGTTGGAATGTTGCGGCCGGTTCGGATATCCAAAGGAACTCACGATGCAATGTTTTCCAAGGGCACGTCGCCGGGCACGTATCAGACGTTTAGTGCTGCTTGCCACGCTTGTCGTTGGTTGCGGCGTGGGTTCGGCCGCGGAGCCGGAGAGCGCCGATCTGGATGCGATCAGGGAAGCGACGGCCTCCTACGTCGAGGCCGTCAACCAAGGCGACCTCGCGGCGGTCGCCGAACATTGGACCGACCAGGGCGATT
>DATLQY010000606.1:0-13581 GCA_035534975.1 Pirellulales bacterium | reverse complement strand
GCTTCTCGACGTCGCCGACTTGGATTTGCAACAAGAGCAGCTTGTCGGCATTAGGGTGCTCGCGGGCGACGACGATTTTGGCGATCCGCAGATCGAGCTTGGCGAAATCGGCGTAGGAAACGGGAGGCTTGGGTTCCATTTCGGCAGTCGCGGGGTGAGAATCTGAAAACCGCATCCTAGCTTGACGCGGCCCATGTCCGCAACCTAATCGCTTGCCACAAGCCCCTTCCGCACTCGCATCGCCGAGACTACCGAAGACGTCTGAGTTCACAGCGGCATTCAAACGGATTGCCGCGCGGCAACAGACGGCCGTGCGAATCCATCGCAAGTCACGTTTCCATCGAGTAGAATGCGGCCGGGAGGGCGGCCAACACAAGCCGGCACCTTCGTTTCGGGGATTCATCCACCATGTCCAATGTCGAACGAACGACCCCCATACCCCGCCGATTCCGATTTCGCTTCAGCTTGCGGCAGCTTTTCGTCGCCGTGGGACTGGTGGCCGTTGTCTTCGGGATTTGGTCCTGGATTCCCCGTAGCATCGTCAGGATTAGAACGGCGACCCCGAACGATAGCGTATCGGGCGATGAAAACTTGAAATCCCGGCGGAACGCCGCCGTCGTATCCTGCCATCTCAGGAAGCGCACGGCGTTTTCGGCAACGCTGTGGCTGGTGCGGTCTGGCATCATTGAGGCGTATGTCAAACCTACCAACTATTCTGCTCCCATAAGTTGTCTCTCAGTTGATGGAGACCCGCTTTGGGAAACCAACGAAGTCCGTCTGGCCCTCGGCGACACGATCGTACCCACTGGCAGTGCAACGAAACTCTACTTTGCCGACGCTCCGCCAGGATATGACATGCCGTTTGGTCCCAGCACAAGAGCAGTGCAACACAACATCAACATCGTAGCCCAGAGGACGCTACCGTGCCGGATCACGCCGAGTAGGTTGCACATCGTCGATGTGCCCGCCGCCCCAGGGAGGCGCGCCGGGCGATCGTTTACGCCGTCGTCCATTCCACCGCGTATCGTCTATGTCGAGGGCGACCAGAAGATCAACGTCGATGGGAAAATGACGATCGAAGAATTCGCCAAGCAGAATCCGGGCAACTACCTCGTGGTGACGGTCACGCTCACGACCTACCCGACGTACCCATAGTGCTGGAATCACCGGGGGGCTGGCGCCGCCCCGCTCGCCTTTTCCCCCAGTTCCGCAAGCGCGTCGCGCGCCGCCTTGACTGTGCATTCGATGTCGGCTTCGCTGTGCGCCGCCGAGACGAAGAGCGCCTCGTATTGACTGCACGGCATGTACACTCCCCGCTCGATCAGGCCCCAGAAGTAGTCGGCGAACCGCCGTGTGTCAGAGCGGCTTGCCGTGGTCCAGTCGAAGACGGGCTCTCGGTTGAAGAACAAGGTCAGCATGCTCCCCACGCGGGCCGTGACGTACGGTACGCCGGCCGCGCGCGCCGCCGCCGCCAAGCCCGCTTCCAAACGGGCACTGAGCCGCTCCAGCCGCTCGTAGGGTGGCTCGTCGCGGAGCACCTTCAACGTGGCGATGCCGGCGGCGGTGGCCAACGGATTGCCCGACAACGTGCCGGCCTGGAACACCGGTCCGGCGGGCAACACCTGGTTCATGATCTCCGCCCGGCCCCCATAGGCGCCAACGGGTAGCCCGCCACCGACGATCTTGCCCAAGGTCGTCAGGTCGGGACGGATTCCCAAAAGGCCCTGGGCGCCGCCGTAGGCCACGCGGAAGCCGGTCATCACCTCGTCGCAAATCAAGAGTGCCCCGTGGCGGAGAGTCTGTTCTCGCAGGGCCGCGAGGAATTCGGGCCGCAGGAGAACACAGCCCATGTTGCCGACGACCGGCTCGAAGATCACGCCCGCGATGCGAGGCCCGTGCGCGGCAAACGCGGTGGCCAAGGCCTCGGGATCGTTGTAGGGGAGCACCAGCGTATCGCGGGTGGTGCCGGCCGTGACGCCCGGCGAATTGGGGACGCCCAGCGTCGCGGCCGCGCTGCCCGCCGCCACGAGCAGGCTATCGACGTGGCCGTGGTAATTGCCGGCGAATTTGACGATCAGGTCGCGGCCGGTGAAACCGCGGGCCAGCCGAATGGCGCTCATCGTGGCCTCGGTCCCCGAATTGACGAGCCGCACCTTTTCGACGCTGGGTACGGCCTCGACGATCAATTCGGCCAGCTCGCTCTCGGCTTCGGTCGGCGCGCCGAAACAGGTCCCGCGCTCGACGGCTTCCTTCAGGGCCGCGACGACGCGCGGATGGCCATGACCCAGGATCATCGGTCCCCAGGAGCCGATGTAGTCGATGTAGCGGTTGCCGTCGAGGTCGACGAGGTACGCCCCCTCGCCGCGGACGAAGAAGATCGGCTCGCCCCCCACGCCGCCGAACGCCCGTGCGGGGCTGTTCACGCCGCCGGGAACCAGTTCCTTGGCGCGGGCAAACGCCCGCCGGCTCTTTTCTCGCGAAGACATCGCCCACGGCCTCAATCTTTTCGAGAATGACCGGACGCACTACTCGCCGACGTCGGCGGTTCGTCGACCTCGATCTCCTCCGGCGGAATCCAGACCACCTGGCCGTCGCGCCAGACGGCAATCGGGTTGCCGGCCCGTTTGTGCTGCAAGAGGGCCTCGCGAGCACCGAATTCGATCGCCGCGAGGATCTCCGTCGGATTGGAGAACACTTTATCAAAGTCCATGCGAGGAAAGTCATGCATCATCGGCAATGTCCCGGATCGTCGTCCAAGTGGCACCGTCAATAACCGTGAGTTCCATTGTACCACGACCAGCGGCGATGAGGCATGGATTCGTTCCCTTCGAGTTATCGAAGCAGAGCCAAGTTGTCGCCAATGGCCGGTAAAGTCGAAGAAAATTCCGCAATCCGGCGTAGTACCTACGGCGGACCGTCGCTTCGGGCACGTCGTGGCCGCCAAGACGGACACGCGATGCCACACGCGCCACCGCGAAATCAGGGCTGGGAAGCCAAAAGTAAACCAGGCGGAAGATATAGCCCGTACCGCATTGTTCCGCGAGCCAGCGTGCCTGCGAACGCCCCGCCAGCGTGGTCTCAAAGGCAAAATCGACTCGCGCGGCAGCCAAGTCACGGAGCCGCTGAAGCATGATCCCGCCGGCCTCGAATGCGACGCCCTCTGGTGCAAAACCCGAAAGGCCGCGCGCAATGACGTCGGCGTTGACGAACTCGGTCACACCCAGGGTCCCACGCAGCAGGGCGGGCGCGCTGGTCGATTTGCCGGCGCCGTTGGGACCTGCGAGGACAATTACTTGAGGAGGGTATTCACGCTTTGGCATGGTGCAGCCTTGCACGAACTGCTATTTGGTGGCGGCGAACTCACCACTCGCCACTCAGCCTTCACCCCTCGCCACTTCCCTTACCCGCCGGCCGTTCGCATCGCTTCCCAGCCGGTCCTGTAGCGCCTGCACGGTCAACGGTTCTTCGCGCAGGGCGCGCATCGCCAGCACGACGGCCTCCGCCGCGGGAATCGTCGTGACGCAGGGCACGCCGTGCGCGACGGAAGCGGCGCGAATTCGCCCCTCGTCGGTACGGGCGCCTTTGCCGCTGGGCGTGTTGATGATAAGCTGGATCTGGCCATCGATCAGATGATCGAGCAGGTTGGGGTGCCCTTCTTGCAGCTTCTTGACGGTCTTAACGACGATCCCGGCCGCCTCCAGAATCCGTGCCGTCCCCTCGGTGGCGACGAGCTGGAAACCCAACTCGCAGAGCTTGCGCCCCAGGCCCACGCCATGGCGCTTCGAGCGCGCCGAAAGGCTCATGAAGATGTTCCCCTGCTTGGGCAGCACGACGCCCGCCGCGAGCTGGCTCTTGGCGAACGCAATCGAAAATCGCTCGCTCGTCCCCATCACCTCGCCGGTCGAACGCATCTCCGGCCCTAGCACGATATCGACCCCCGCGAACTTGATGAACGGGAACACACTCTCTTTGACCGAAACGTGGCTGGGAATCGGCGCCGATTCCCAGCCCTGCTCGGCCAGCGACACG
Organism: Pirellulales bacterium; assembly: GCA_035534975.1. Lineage (GTDB taxonomy): Bacteria > Planctomycetota > Planctomycetia > Pirellulales > JAICIG01 > DATKSN01. The sequence continues at coordinate 9,552 of DATLQY010000606.1, read as the reverse complement.
CCCGCCATGATATTGGCCGCGATCTTCGCCAACGGCATGCCGATGGCCTTCGAAACGAAAGGCACGGTGCGGCTGGCCCGCGGGTTCACCTCGAGAACATAAATGTTCTGCCGGCCGCCTTCTTGTTTGACGGCGAACTGGATGTTCATCAGCCCCTTGACCTGCATCTGGCGGGCAAGCCGCTCGGTGGCCGCGCGGATTTCGGCCACCACCGGCCCGGTCAGACTGTAGGGCGGAAGGGCGCAGGCCGAATCGCCCGAATGGACGCCAGCCTCTTCGATGTGCTCCATCACGCCCGCCACGATCGTTCGCTCGCCGTCGCTGACGGCGTCGACGTCGACCTCGATGGCGTCTTCCAGGAAACGGTCGATCAGCACCGGCTTCCCCTGGGCGACGATGAAGGCCTCGGCCATGAAACGTTCGAGCTGGGCCTGATCGTAACAGATTTCCATCGCCCGTCCGCCCAGCACGAAGCTCGGCCGCACCAGTGCCGGAAATCCGATCTTGGCCGCCTGGGCGCGTGCCTGTTCGGGGGTGCGCGCGATGCCGTTGGCCGGCTGCCGCAGGTCGAGGCGCGACAATAGTTCGGCGAATTTCTCGCGGTCTTCCGCGTCCTCGATCGTATCGACGCTGGTGCCGATGATCGGCACGCCGGCTGTTGCCAAAGCGCGGGCCAGGTTCAGCGGCGTCTGTCCGCCAAACTGCACGATCACGCCGTCGGGTAGCACCCGGTCGCAAATGTTCAGCACGTCCTCGGTGGTCAAAGGCTCGAAGAACAACAGGTCGCTGGTATCATAATCGGTGCTGACCGTTTCGGGGTTCGAGTTGACCATGACCGACTCGATCCCCAGCTCGCGCAAGGCGAAGCTCGCGTGGCAGCAACAATAGTCGAATTCGATCCCCTGGCCGATACGGTTCGGGCCGCCGCCGAGAATCATGATCCTCCGTCCACCCTCCGGCTTGGCCGGCGTCTCGTCCTCGTCTTCGTAGGTGGAATAGTAATAAGGCGTGTAGGCCTCGAATTCCGCGGCGCAGGTATCGACGCTTTTGAAGGTGGCCACGATCCCCAGCCGTTTGCGCTCCGCCCGCACCTCGGACTCGGGCACGCTCCAAAGCGTGGCGAGCTGCCGGTCGGAAAAACCGAACTGTTTGGCCTGTTTGAGCGATTCGCGGGGCACCGATCCAAGCCCGCCGTGCTTGCGCAGCTCGCCCTCCAGCTCGACGATCTCCAGGAGGTTGTCGAGGAACCAGCGGTCGATGGCCGTCAACTCGTAAACTTCGTCGACCGACATGCCGTCCTTGAAGGCGTACCGCAGGTACCAGACGCGGTCGGCGTTGGTCGTGGCGAGCTTGGCGCGGATCTCGTCGCGCGAGGGTTGCTCGAGCGTGCCCCAGAGGTCCTTGGAGTCGCACCCGAAGCCGAAGCTGCCGACCTCCAGCCCGCGCAGCGCCTTCTGGAACGACTCCTTGAACGTGCGGCCGATGGCCATCGTCTCCCCGACGCTCTTCATCTGGGTGGTCAGATTGGGGTCGGCCTCGGGAAACTTCTCGAAGGCGAAGCGCGGGATCTTCGTCACGACGTAGTCGATCGTCGGCTCGAAACAGGCCTTCGTCTCGCGCGTGATGTCGTTGGCCAATTCGTGCAAGCGGTAGCCGACGGCCAGCTTGGCGGCGATCTTGGCAATGGGGAAACCGGTGGCTTTCGAGGCCAACGCGCTGGAGCGGCTGACGCGGGGGTTCATCTCAATCACGATCATCCGACCGTCGAGCGGGTTGATGGCGAACTGGATGTTCGAGCCCCCCGTCTCGACGCCGATCTCGCGGATGACGGCCAGCGAAGCGTCGCGCATCCGCTGGTATTCCTTGTCGGTGAGGGTCTGGGCCGGCGCGACGGTGATCGAGTCGCCCGTGTGGACCCCCATCGGGTCGAAGTTTTCGATCGAGCAGACGATCACGACGTTGTCGTCGACGTCGCGCATGACCTCCATCTCGAATTCTTTCCAGCCCAGGATCGATTCTTCGAGCAGCACCTCGCTGACGGGCGAGAAGTCGAGGCCGCGGCGAACCATCGTGTCGAATTCGTCGCGGTTGTAGGCGATGCCTGAACCGCTGCCGCCCAGCGTGAAGCTGGGGCGCACGACACAGGGCAGCCCGATCTCCTGCATCGCCAGGCGCGCCTCGGTGAGCGTGTGGACCGTGCGGCCGCGGCAGACCGCCAGGCCGATCCGCTCCATCGCCTGTTTGAACAGCTCGCGCTGCTCGGCCTTGGCGATCACGTCGGGTTTGGCGCCGATCATTTCGACGCCGAACTCTTGGAGCACGCCACGCTGGTGCAATTCCATCGCCAGGTTCAGCCCCGTCTGGCCTCCGAGCGTGGGCAGCAGCGCGTCGGGCCGCTCGGCCTCGATCACCTTGGCCACGATTTCCCACGTCAAGGGTTCGATGTACGTGCGATCGGCCGTGTCGGGGTCGGTCATGATCGTGGCCGGGTTCGAGTTCACCAGCACGACTTCGTACCCCTCTTCGCGCAGGGCCTTGCAGGCCTGCGTGCCCGAATAGTCGAACTCGCAGGCCTGGCCGATGATGATCGGCCCGGAGCCGATGAGCAGGATCTTGTGGATATCGTCGCGGCGCGGCACGTTGCCCTTTCCCTTTCGCTGTTCTAGATGATTCGCCGCGAGAACTCCGCGGCATCGTAATTCGCACCGACCCGAAGCGCAGGCGAGCAACCGCGGGCCGTGTAAAATCCCTCAAGATTAGCATTCGTCGAACCGCCTCTCAAGGGGCTGTTCCGCGGCAAAGCGGTCGACCGGCGACGCTAATAAAGCTCGTACATGTGCTCGCCGCCGTGGGCGGGGTTGCCGATCAGCTTGCGGTTCCGGACATCGACGACGAAATCGAGGTGTTCCAGCGGCAGTTGCCCGATCAACACGGGCACTTTATCGGGGACTTCGAGCGTACCAACACCCAACGGGGCGGCACCGAACTTTGGAGTGCATCGATTCATCGACGCTTTCGATTTGGCAACACACCGACACGGCGCGCCTCCCCTCAAATCGACGACAGGTGGGTTCCCTGCCTCTGATCGTCGTAATATCATCAGCGTGCCGCCCTTTCAGGGCTGACGACGGGTTTTTCCGCGATACCTACCAGGGGCGTTGCCCCTGGCTATTCCAGCGCCGCACCTTCGGTGCTCAGGAACTCCAGACGCCGCGACGTTGATCGAGCCACGGCGATCCAGCATGAATCGTCACCGACAACCTCTGGCGCCCAAAGCGCGGCCGGGGGTGAAACGTCGCCGAGAAGCGGCGGCGCCAACGCCGCTCGCCCTGAAAGGGCGCGCTGTAATAGCCAGGGGCGACGCCCCTGGACGGCCCCCCGCGCAATCTATTTGTCGAGCCCCAACGGGGCGCGCCGTCCTTTCCCGTTGGCATTCGCCGCACTTGCCATCGGCTCGCAAAACGTGAACTGCACATCATGGCCGCGACGGAAGCCGCCGCCGCCGGGCTGCCTGACAAGCCGGACCTCTTATCTCCCTCGGGCAACTGACTTCGCTTGCGGTACGGCGGTTTGCGCTGAAAAAGGATCCGCAACGCCGTCAAGTAACAATCGCGCGGCGGCGTTGAGGTGGGGGACAACATGGTACAAGAAGCCCGCCACGTCCCTGGCCGCGTCTGCCGGATCCCGTTCGGGGTCGCGGAAAAGAACTTCGAGACGACCCAGGTCATCGCGCCAGTCGCTCATATGGAACACGAATTCCTCCTTGAGCCGCTCGTATTCGTCGACCGGAACACGTTTTTTGACGCCATCCCGCATTTCATCGAATACCTTGGACAGGAGCATTTCCAGTGTCATATCATTCGCCTCCAAGGGTTTCGTGCCAACGTAGGATTCTTGCGCGCCAAGTTGCTTCGGTCTTCTTTCCAGCCACGGGCAAGACTGCCTCCATTTGTTCGATCCAGCTCTCGATTTCGTGCCTCCAATGCATCGCGGATGGATGATCCGCATGGTTCGCGATCTTGAGCATGTGCTCTTCAACGACAGCCGCTAGTCCTTCCAATCGTTTGATCGCGTCCCTTCGACTGATCGACATCCGTCACTGCCTCATTGTCACAAGATTCGACAGCATCATTGTACCAGACGATCTGCTTTCCGATGACCTCGAACGCCCACAAAATAGGGTAACATGAGTGCAGGGCCTCGGCTACAATCACGGATTCTGACACGAAATTCCATGTCTCAATACTCGACCCAGCCCCGAAATCGACGCGAGACCTTGGCCTTTTACGCCGTGTTGGCAGTGGGCGTGGCGACGGCGATCGTCAGCGCTCGCGATCTGGCCGGCGGTTGGAACGACGGAAGCCGCCTGGCCACCGTCGAGGCGCTCGTGGATTACCATACGCTGGCCATCGACGATTCGGTCTTCGTAAAAATCCGCTGGCCCGCCGCATTTGCGAACGAACGAACCCTTGCATATCAGGACATCCCCTGGCTCATCGATCAAGCACGAGATGCCCCATTTCCCTATCCGTTGGACTATCCCAAATCCTGGTTCGGCGATGGCCGCCACCCCGAGACGATCGGCACGCGCGACAAGGTCAAAATCGGCGGGCATTTCTATTCGCACAAGCCGCCGGTGCCGGCGCTGCTCATGGCCCCCTGGTACCTCGTCGTCGAGCAATTGGGCGGCGTAAACGCCCGCGATCGCTGCGACGACTTCTGCTACTGGATGACGCTCGGCTCGTCGGGCGTTTCGTACGTCGTCGCGCTTTTATGCACGTTTCAGCTTGGCCGCGTGCTGGGGCTATCGCTGGGGTGGCGATTGGCGCTAGTCTCGAGCCTGGGTTTTTCCACCGTGACCGTCGCCTACGTCCGCAACGTCAACGATCATATCCTGCTGTTGGCCGTGGCCGGCGGCCTGGCACTGGCGCTGGCGCACCTGGCGCGCTGGGCCCAGAAGCGCCCGATGGACGCAATCGGCCCCACGAGGCTGGTTGCCGTGATCGGATGTTTGGCCGGCCTGGCTTACACCATCGATCAGGCCACGGGACCGGCGATGCTCCTGGCCACCGCGGCGCTGGTCGCGTATCGCGTCCACTGGCGGTGGAAGACGTTGGCGATTTTCGCGCTGGCCGCGCTCCCTTGGCTCGCCGTCCATCACGCGATCAACTATGCGATCGGGGGCACGCTCACACCGATCGGCTCGGTCCCCGAGTTTTTCGACTGGCCGGGCTCTTCGTTCGACCGAAGGAACATGACCGGCTTTTGGAACCATAAATCACTCGGCGATTTCGCGACTTACATGCGGGAATTGACGATCGTTCCGCCGCACGGCTTTTTGCCGCACAACCTGCCGCTCCTGGTTGCCGTGCCGGGAGTATTCGTCCTCTGGCGGCGGCGCGCGGCCGAATGGCCTGAGTTGGTCTGGGGCGCGGCCTGGTGCTTGACGAGCTGGCTCTTGTACGGAGCGCTCTCGTCGAACTACGGGGGCTTTTGTTGTTCGGTCCGCTGGTTCGTGCCGTTCCTCGCCGTGGGATACTACTACTTGGCCGTATTGGTTCGCGACGACGATCGCTACCGTTCGGGCCTGCTCTTGTTCAGCGGCCTGGGCGCGGCGGCGGCTTACTTCGAATGGCGCCAAGGGCCATGGCGGGAACCGGACGCCGAGTGGTTCCAGGTGCTGGAACTTGTCGGGCTTGCCGTCTGGCCGCTATGGACGGTTTGGACCTGGTGGAAGTGGCGAACGCGGCACGGAGGAGCTCGACAGGAAGGGACAAAAGGGACACAAACGACGTAAACGACTACGTGCGATCTTGCCCGTGCCGGGCGCGCGGTTGGCTGCGAGTGTCCTTTGCGCGCTGGGCAAGGCGCGCCTTGGTCATGCGCTCGCGCAGGCCACCCTGCTCGACAAAGGCCTTTTCGAGGTGCGCCAATTGGCGGTCGAGCAGGTAATTCGTCACCCGGGTCAGCCCGATGATCACGTTGGCCGAAATGGCCGGGTCGAGGTGTTCGATTCCTTTGCGGAATGTGTCGTAGCCGGCGTTCGGCACACGGTTGAGCTCGCGCAGGCGCCGCGCGTAGGGGTGCTCCTTGGTCCATTCCGCAAAGCCGCGCGTGCGGAGAAAGTCGCGGTAGTCGGTCAGCAATTCTTCGAGGCTGGCACGGGCCACGCCCGTCAGCTTGATCTCGGTCTCCTTGGAAGTCCCAGAGGCCATGCTGCCTTCGACGATGTTTTGCTTTCCCGAACGGGCCGCTTGAATCATCTGGTCATACGTGCGGTCGCGCTTGTTGAGAAATCGGGCGCAGAAATAGACTGTGGCGTCGTACACGATTTCCGCCTTGCGGTACGAGAGCAGCTTCTGATATCCGCCATGAGTTAAAATGAAGCGATCGGCCATTCGAACGGCTCCTTTCAACGATGCCATCTGAACAAATGTAAGCTTAGCCGGCGTGCAACGCAAGGCGCCATCGCGTCCTTTCGGTCGTTTTCGTCCCTTTTGTCCTTTGTCCTCATCCTCCAGCACTAGCCAGTTTCGCCGTTCCGCCGTACCTTGACTTCCATGGACCAACTCGTCGCGCCTACCGACCGACCCAGCCGACTCGCCGGCCCGATCGTCGCCTTGTTGGCGGCGGCGGTGGCCCTCGTCGGCGCCCTGCCTTACGCCGGAAGCTGGAACGACGGCAGCCGGCTGGCAACCGTCGAAACGCTGGTTGATCAGCAGGCGCTGGAGATCGACCGCTCGATGTTCGTTCGCGGTCCCGGATCCGACCCCGCCGCCCCCAACCCGTACACGCCGGGCGACGAAGGTTTGAAAGCCAACGGCACTCTCGACAAGCTCTTCATCCGCGATAAAGATTCAGTCAATGGCCACTATTATTCCGACAAGTCGCCGCTGCCGGCCGTCACGATGGCCGGTTGGTACGTTGTGCTCAAGCGGACCATCAATCTCGAAGCCCGCGACGATCCCGGACGGTTCTGCTACTGGATGACGGTCGGCTCGTCGGGCTTGGGCTATGTCGCGGCCGTCTGGTGCGTTTACCAAATGGGACTCGTCGCCGGATTGCCGCTCTCGACGCGACTGCTGCTCACGGCCAGCCTGGCCTTGGCCAGCGTCGCGCCGGCCTATACGCGGCACGTCAATAACCACGCCATGCTGTTGGGCGTGACCGCGGCGCTCGTCCTTTCTCTGGCGCGGTTGGCGCGTGAAATCGGCGAGAGGCGCACGCCTTGGTCGCGTCTCTTGGAATCGGGCACGCTGATGGGGCTGGGCTACTCCATCGATCTCGGTGTCGGGCCGCCGTTGGTGCTGGCAACGAGCGCGCTGGTCGCCTGGCGCACGCGGCGCTTGGCGGCCATCGTCATGTTCGTGTTGTCCGCTGCGCCGTGGATCGGTGCGCACCACGCCTTGAACTTCTACATCGGCGGCACGCTGGCGCCGGCCAACTCGGTGCCCGCCTACTTCAAGTGGCCCAACAGCCCCTTCACCCCTGAGAACATGACCGGCGGCTTGAAGTCGATCGGTCACTTTCTACTCTACGCCCCTGACCTGTTGGTGGGCAAACACGGCTTCTTGCCGTTCAACTTGCCGATGTTCCTGGCCGTGGCCGGCTTTTTCGTCCTACGGCGGCGGCGGCCGGCCGAATGGCCCGAGCTGCTTTATTGCGCGGCGTTCTCGATGGGCACGTGGCTCATGTACTCCGTCGCATCGGTAGACCATTCGGGAAATTGTTGTTCCGTGCGCTGGTTCGTGCCGCTCCTTGCGCCTGGATACTATGTTTTGGCCATCTTGCAGCGCGAACAGCCCGCGTACCGCCGCGATCTGCTGGTGCTCAGCGGCTTCGGCGCCGTGCTGGCGGCCGTTTGCTGGTGGCATGGTCCCTGGTACGGGAAGGTGCCGTTGGGGTGGGGCTTTTGGGTGATCTATCCGGCGGCGCTCGTGGCCTGGGGCGGTTGTGAACTGGCGCGGCGAAAAGCCGGCAGAAATGTTGTCGAAGCAAAGGAGGAGCGACCACCATGAGAGGCTGTCACTTGCCGCGACGCTCCGTGTTTTTCGTGCCACTCGTCGCGCTGCTATTCGTCCCTGCGGCCGCCGCCACGGAGGACCGGTCTGCGCACCGATTCCTCTACGTGGTCTGTCCGGGCATTCGCGACTACCTTGACACCCGTTCGCACACGATCGTCCAGGAAGTCGGGCCCTTCGCCGGCTCGATCCGGCCCTTCACCGTCAACGGCGCCGCGACCCGGGCCTACATCTGTGTCAACGACCTGCTGGGGTTCGAGATCGGCGATTTGACCAGCGGGATGAAGCTGCACCGCGTCGAAGTGGCGGGCTTTGCCACCGGACCCGTCAAGCGACACGGCTGCCCCAGCCACGGGATCGGCCTCACGCCCGACGAACGGGATGTCTGGGTGGTCGATGCCTTCAATCAGCAGGTCCACGTATTCGACAACACGGTCGAACCGCCCCGGCAGAAGGAAAGCATCGCCGTTCGAGAGCAGCCGGGCTGGATCACGTTCAGCCTCGACGGCAAATTCGGATATCCCTCGACCGGAGAAGTCATCGACGTTGACGGCAAGAAGGTGATTGGCGCCCTGTCCGACGAGTTGGGCCGCCCGGTCCACAGCGAAAAAATGATCGAGATCGACTTCAACGAGGGAGTGCCGGTCGCCGCCGGCGACCAGTTTGGCGTGGGACGCATGATGGGAGGTGGTAAAGAGCCGTAAGCACCATTGGTCGTTCCTATCCCACCCGAGCAGGAGACCGCGTGAACGCGGACGCGATTCACTCCTTGCCAAGTGTCAATGAGTGTCAATGGGAAAGCTTGGCGGTGGCGGGTGCTCGTGGTAGAATTCCTCCGAGTATTGCATTCCACGGCGCGCGAGACAGAGCCACCATTACAGGACGTTCCCGATGTCAGTTGCGAAAACCGGTACGTTTGACCGCGACAAATCGGCGCAGTGGTACGCGAAACGCCACCTCGAGACGGACACGGGGGTTGAGGAGATCTATCACTTGCCGACGGATGCGCCGCCGACGGAGATCCGTTTCCTCGAGGTGAACAGCATGATCGCCGAGCAGGACACCCTAGAACCCATCGACTTCGGCGTAGACATCGGCGATGCCGATGGGCACACGTTGGTCGTTCTCGATGTTACACCCGATCAATGGAACGCCATTCGAAAAGGTGAATTGCGCCTCCCGTCCAATTGGACGCTGGCGGGTAAGCAGTTGCTCGAGAAGCGTAAGCGCCGATGAACGCCGCTCAACGACTTTGGTGGGACCAGGCAAGATCCGATCTCGCCGTCTTCATTCGATTGCGCACTGGGCAGGGCCGTAAGCTGATGGCGTTCATTCAATTGGCGATCGACGGCTTCGACGCCTATGCTTGACGCCGTGCTCAAGTCCATGCCGCACGACCTGAACCCCGCCCAACGCGATGCCGTCAATACGCTGTCCGGCCCCATGCTCGTTCTGGCCGGCGCGGGCACCGGTAAGACACGGGTGGTCACGTACCGGATCGCCGAGTTGATCAAACACCGCGCACCTCCCG
>DATLQY010000605.1:0-12480 GCA_035534975.1 Pirellulales bacterium | reverse complement strand
GTCGCGACGCGGCTCGCCAAACAGGCCAGCGACCACCTGCCATTAGTGGTCGATTTTCATCTGAAGGAAGGATCTTGACCTCGTTGTAATGTCCAAGCAGACTGGAATTAAGTACTGCACGCGGCCGAGAATGAGGTTCCGCAACCAACATGGCTATTCGCTTTCTTTGCCCGTTAGGCCACCCGATCAAGGCGGCGGACCATCGCTCAGGCAAGAAGGGACGCTGCCCGATATGTCACCAGAAGATCATCGTACCGGTGCCCGATCCGGAACCGAGCGGTAGCGAGAAACGTTCGTGGGACGCGCCCGACCCACAGCGGATCGAAATCGACGACCATGCCTCGTCAAGCGCTCAGGTCTCCGGACGCCGAAAACGCAGGCACCGTTTGAAATCCCAGAGGTCCGTCGTCGCCACTGAACTGTTGCTTGAATCGACGCCTGACCGTTCCGCGCCGCTGTTCCCCAAACTTGCGATCGACGACTCGGCGGCCCTGGCTCCGTTGCCGTCGCCATCACCGCCGCCGGCGGTGGTGGTTCCTCCGCCGGTGTCCGATCGGATCACGATACCGCCGAAACCATCGCCCGGCAGAAGCAGCCCCAAGCCCGAGCCGCCCCCGCGCTGGGTTGGCCGAATGAAAAGCGGTTACGATCACGTCTATCGCGCCGATGCGAAGCAAGTTGAAATGGTCTATTGGCTGGCGGCGATGCTTTTGTTCGCCGTGGTTTTCGGCGTCGCCCCGGCCCTGAGCCATTGGCAATTGGCCGCGGCGCCCGCCTGGGCGCGGATCGTGCTCTTGGTGGCCGCTGCCCAACTGGTTTACATTGCATGGCTGGTGCTGCTGCCCGATTGGAGCACCGTCCGGGTCGGCATGGTCCTTTTTGCAATGGTGGGGGCGGGCTACGCCGCGGCGATGGCGATGGTCGGCTCGATGTCCCAAGGCACGCCGCCCCTGTTGGGGTTGGCTCGCGCGGGCGCGTCGACCGCCGGCTGGTGCGGCGCCAACGTGGTGGTGATGGGATTGCTCAGCTTCGCCTGCGGCCGGCTCGCGACCCAATGGCGACGGGCCGATCGCGTCCAGCGGTCGGCGTCGTACCGTGGAGGGTGACTTGGGCGTCTTGGATCATGCTATGGCCCCTTGGAAACCTTTCCCACGTCATGGGATTGCCGAGAACCTGGTGATACTGAATGACGTAGCAGTGGTGAAGGGGACGACTCCGTAGAGACCGTGGGTGAATAGCATGTCGATGGCGTTGTTGGCCACCAACAGCCGCGTTTTGGGCACCAATACGATGTCGGAGTCGTTGAGCCAGATTTCGTCGGCGGGGCAGGGACGCTTGCCGTAGAGCGGCCCGCGCAGGTCGAGCATCGTGGCCATCAGCCGCCAGTCGTCGCCGCGGCGGAAAACGACCGTTTTCCAGAGGTTGCCCCCGTAGTTCCAGCCGCCGGCCAGGCTGATGGCCTGCATCGCCGTGGTGGGGCCCACCAGTTCGTAACGGCCTGGGAGCTTGACCTCGCCCAGGACGTAAACGTAACGAGGGGCGCGGGTGGCGAGCACCGGCGTCGCCTCCCAACCTTCGATTTGGGCGGTCGCGTAGCGCTCGTCAAGCTCGCGCTTCAGCTCGTCGAGCGTGAGCCCCTGGGCGGGCACCGAACCAACCAGCGGCAATTGGATCGTCCCTTCGGGCGTGACTTTTGCCCGCCGCGACTGGCCGCCGAAGCCCATGCGGCTGTCGACCGTCGCGCGCAGGTCTTCGAGCCTGGTGTTCACCTTCAGCGGCGTGACGGTGATCGCCGGCGTCTTGTAGAACTTCTTGTACCGCTCGTCAAGTTTCTGGCGAAGCTGGTCGACGCTGTGGTGCGTGGCACGGACCTGGCCGAGCAGGCGAAGCGTGATCGTTCCGTCGGGCTGAATCGTCAAATCGTTGTCGAGTTTTTCGTCGGTGAACGATTCGACGCGGATCTCATCGCCCACGTTGAGCTGGTAGGGACGCGAGGTCTCCTCCCGCGTCAGGCGGAAGACGAACTCCAATTCGTCGTCGACCCGCAACAGGTAGCTATCGACATGGGATGTACGGTGGTGGCCCACATATTCGCCCTGGGCGAAATTCTGCCAATTGATCGGCCGCGCGGCGCCCCAGCCCTGTTCGCCGCAGGTCCCATCGGCGCAATCGAGCCCCTTGATCGCGTACGGCGCGGCGGGGCCGAGTGCCTGGCAAAGCTGGATCGTCGAGGGCCCTGACGTCCGGTGTTCCGGGACACCGGGGACACGCGAATTGCGGTCGTAGGGTGGGACCAGCTCACTCAGAGGTGTACGCACTGGGCGGGTGCCGCTCCCAAGGCGAGCTGGTCCCACCCTAGGGAAAATGGGATGGCATTCCATCAATGGCCATGCACAGGTGGCACATCCGGCCAATGCGAGCCATAGCGCAAGGGCGCGCCGCGAAAAGACGCCATGTGCGAGATTCATCCAGAGATCCCCTCGTGTCGGATTATCTTCGAATGGGGCCGGGCTGGGCCGGGCTTTGGTTTCGGGCGCTGAAAGGCCACCAGCTTCGCGTGGCCGTCGGCACCGCTGTGTCCGGCGGTACCGAGGCGGGTTGCGCCGCAACCGGCCCGGTCGGCGTGGCCGCGGGACGCTGCAGGTCGGTGGTGGGCTTCGAGGTCCCGGCGAACGTGTCGGCGTCGACCCAGCGCACGTCGGACGACGATACCAGCTTACCGGCCTTGGCCGCGGCACTCTCTCGTTGGGCCGCCAGGGCCGCCTCGTTCTGCGCCAGCACGGCCAGTTCCGTTTCGCCCAGGTGGCGGTGGACGACCGCCAGGTTCTGCCAGATGGCCGAATACCCCGCGATCGACGCCCCGTGCCGCAATAGTTCGCGAGCCGTCTCATAGCGGCCGTAGCGGGCCGACAGCACCGCCAGCTCGTTGGCCGCCATGAAGTTGCCCGGATGGGTTTCGATCGCCGCCTGGTGAAAGACCATTGCCTTGGGTTCAGGAGCGACGACGTTTGGGAGCCCGTTGTCGGCCATGGTGCCGTAAACCTTGCCAAGTCCGTAGAGGGCCATCGAGCCCGCCTCTTCATGGCCCGCCGCCCGGCCCAGTTGTTCTTGGGCGTACGTGTAATAACGTTGTAAAGCGACCAAAGGCAGCAGCGATTCACCAGATGCCTTCTTGAGCACGGGCGTGCGATGGGCGCTGACGAGGATGCCGATGTCCAGATCGGCCTCGAGCCGCGAACCCAACGGGATGAAGTCCTCGGCTTCCTCGAGCGCGCCCAGTCCCACCGCCAGGGCCTGGCTGTGCTCACGGTTCCCGCTCTGCAAATCGAGCGCCTGCGTTATGGTCCTCAACGCCAACACGAACTCGGCGCGTGCCGAATAAAGCGCGCCACGCGCCGCCAGGCTGTAACCGTGGCGGACGTGGGCCTCGGCTTGCCGGGCCACGGCGTCCATCTCGCGCGGGCGGCTCGTCATCCGCTCGTCTGTCGGCCCAAGCGGTCCTCGCGGGCGCGCCTCGTGGCCGGTCTCGGCGAACGTGCCAGGGTTGTCGACCGTGGCTACGGCGTCGCTATCGGGTCCGACGAGGGCCGGCCCATTTCGAGTCGTCCCATCGGGCACAGGCCGCACGCCGCGGATGATCGAACGCGGCAGCGAGGCCATCGGCAGCGGGGTCTCGGACTGGGAGGCGGGAAGCGTCCGTGTGATCCCCGGCAGCCTTTCCAGCGGCGGAGGCGCGGGGAAACCAGCCGGTATGGTCTCGGTGGTCCGCTCAGCACCGGGGCGCCGCAAGCGTGGAACAGGGCAGGGCCGCAACGTCGCCGCGGGTTCGCTTGTCGCTGAAACCGTGGCCGGCGCGACTTGTCCCGGCAACGTCCCACTTACGGGGCCGCACCCGGCCAACAGGAGCGAGCATAACAGGGGCCGGGCCCATTGCGCCAAGCGGACACTAGTGCGGCGATGTGTCATTTCGTCAGTGACCGCTCGTGGTGTGCTCGCCACGTCCCACCGCATCCGAGCAGGGGACCTCGATACAAAAGCGATCGTCCAACGGGTAAGATCGCGCTGAGCGAAACCATGCTCACGTCCGCTACAACCCGACCTACCGCCCGAACAGGCGTCACAAACGGCGAGGTACTACTGCTCCAGGCGTCAGAAACGATACAGGTGGAAAAGTTTATCCCGTATCCTCGTTCCAATGCGGAATGTGGGAACGAGTGGAAACAGCAGACTTGACGGCGGAATTGACACGAACACCGTTACGCACCGGCCAGCGGAAAGGCGTTGAAGCCCGCCTCGCGGAGACGCTCGACGAAGCTGTCCGGCCCGTGCGTGCAGTAGATCTCGCGGGCGCCGACGCGCTCGACGGCGGCGAACAGCTCGTCATAATCGGCGTGGTCCGATAGTCCAATCGCGTGATCGACCCCCAGCCTCCGGCGCGTGCCGGCGTGCGCCGCCCAACCGGTCACGGCGATCGACACCGTGCGGCCGAGGCCAGGCAGGTGCCCCGGACGGTGGGTCGAAGGAGGCGTGACGACCGCGTGACCCTCCAAGGGCCGCCCGGCGTAGAGCGCGTAATGGCCCAGGTCGACGCCGCACGCCGTGTACACCTGGCTGACCTCGAACACATTGCGGTGTTGCAAAACCGGGATGCCGGCCGCGGCAAGCAGGCTGGTGACCTCCTGCCCTTTGCCCAAGGCGTAGGCTTGAATGACCGGGGTGACGCCGTCGGCCAAGGCCAAACGGCAGGCGCCGATCAGGCGCGCAATGCTTTCGGCGCGGGGCGGGTGGCGGTACCGCGGCTCGCCATAAGTGCTCTCAATGACCAGGACGTCGGCCCGCGGAAGTTCGGCGCGTTCGGCGGTGGCCGATTCGCCCAGCTTGAAGTCGCCCGTGTAGAGCAACGTCCGCCCCTCGTCCTCGGCCAAGAGCATCGCCGAACCAAGGCAATGCCCGGCCGGGTACGTCGTCAGTTTCAGTCCGCCCCATTCGATCGGCCGCCGGTAGGGGAGCTCGAACACGTCGCGGCGGCCGAGGCGCAGTTGATAGAGCCGGGCGGTTTCGGGCGTGCAGAGCGCGTACTGGTGCCGCGCCATGTGGTCGATGTGGGCGTGCGAGATGAACGCGCGAGGTTGCCTGCGGCGGAAGTCGATGGCCAGGTCGGCGCGAGTCAGCTTCAGTCCACGGTCGTAGTGAAACAATGCGGGTGACCAAGATGAAAGAGATCTGGACATACGCTACGGAACGCTCTCGTGGGGCAGGTTTTCAACCTGCCATGACGTTTTTATGGCAGGTTGGAAACCTGCCCCACGTTACTTTCCGGCAGGCGCCGCGATCTTTCCCGATGGGCTGAGGCCCGCCCGCTTCCAGACGGCGTCGAGCTTCTCAGCCGCGAGCTTGACGATCGAATCGCGCCGCATGCCGGCGAACCGGCTGGTATCGGGCGCGGGAGTGATCGGACCCTGATAACCCGCCTCGGCCAGCGTGACCAGCGCCGCGGCGCTGTCGATCACGCCCGTCTCGCCGGGCAAGCGGCGCGAGCTCAAGGGCGCGTTCTCGGGCGTGGCGATGGCTTCGGCCGCGTCGGCCAACTGTACGGTCACGATCTGGTCGGGCTTCAATTTGCTGCGCAGGGCGTCGAGCGAGCCGCCGCCGGCCCAGACTTGCCACAGGTCGAGCGACACGCCCACCTGACCCTTGCCAATGGTCCCCAGCAATACGAGCAGGGCGTCGAGACTGTGGATGAATTCGAAGTGCTTTCCCGCGCGGAAATCGGCCTGGGCCTGAAAGCCGACGCCGAGCCGCACGCCCATCGGCTCGAGCTTCTTGGCGATGTCGGCCAGCCGCTGGCGGTGAAACTCGAAGTTCTGGTGGTAAGGGCGCTCATCACAGGCCGGTTCGATGACCGTGACCGTTCGAGTGGCGCCGACCTCGACCGCCGGCGCTACCATGGCCGGAAGCTGTTCGAGTTCGTGCTTGAACGTGGCGTCGTCGGCGCTACAATCCAGCGGCAACGCGAAACTGCCGATCTTTAGCTTGGCGCTGTCCAAGAGCCGGCGGGCTTTTGGCAAACCATGTTCCTTGACCTGGAGCGCGAATTCAGCCAGGTTCAGGTCGACACTTCGAAATCCGAACGAAAGCGCCAGTTCGATGAGCTCACTTGGACCGGCAGAAGTGCCCAACGCTTCCGGACTCAGATTCTTGAACATCCACTCCTCCAGGGATTGACTTTGGCGGGAACCGCGGCGGCGGGCGATGTGCTCGCGGGCAAGCACATCCGCATTATGCCACATGGCCGCAAATCATCAAAGAGGGTAGAGGCGTGGGGATGAGGAGGTGAGGAGGTGAGGAGGTGAGGAGGTGAGGAGGTGAGGAGGTGAGGGGGTGAGGGGGTGAGGAGGTGAGGAGATGAAGAGGTAAGGGTTGCGGCAGGAGGTACCAAGGCGGCGCTACGGAAACTTACTACTCCGACAGCGATTTCGCCTTCTTCACCAGCTCGACGAAGGCGGCGCGGTGGCCGTTCGGGTCGGGCCCGAGGCCCTCGCCGGCCAGCTCCAATACGGCGGCGTAGGTCAAGTTTCCTTTGAACTCGGAATCGCGGAGCAATAGGCCGAATCCGGCCACGGCCGAGGCGAACTTGAAATCGGCGGTGGCCCGGGCGAAAGCATGCCCGGCGTCGCGGGCGGCCACCACCAACGGCTCGTGGCTCGTCTCGCCGTCGGGGTCCTTGTAGCGGAGCTTGAGAGTCAACAGCTCGCCTTCGGCGGCGGCCTCCGTCGGCGCGGCCGGCCGCTGGTACTTCAACTCGTCGATTTCGGGCGTTTCGACCGGCTCACCCGGCGGGACCAGCTCATAGAGCGCCGTGACCGTGTGCCCCGCGCCGATCTCACCCGCGTCCTTTTTGTCGTCGTTGAAGTCCTCCGCCCGCAGCATACGGTCTTCGTAGCCGATCAACCGGTAGGCGCCGACGGCCAGCGGATTGAACTCGAGTTGCAGCTTGACGTCCTTGGCGATCGTCACGAGCGTGCCGCCGGCTTGCTCGATGAGCAGCTTGCGGGCTTCCCGCTCGCCGTCGACGTAGCCGTAGTTGCCGTTTCCCTTGTCGGCCAGTTTCTCCATCATTTCGTCGTTGTGGTTGCCCATGCCGAAGCCGAGCACGGTAAGGAACACGCCCCCCTTAGCCCGCTCTTCGATGAGCCGCTCCAGGTCGGCATTGCTGGTCGTGCCGACGTTGAAATCGCCGTCGGTGCAGAGGACCACCCGGTTCGTGCCCCCCTTGATGAAGCTGGCCTGGGCCGTATCGTAGGCCAGGCGGATGCCGTCGCCGCCGTTGGTGCTGCCGCCGGCCTCCAGGGCGTCGAGTGAGGCGGCGATCTTCTCCTTCTGAAATCCCGAGGTCGAAGGGAGCACCAGCCCGGAGGCGGCGGCGTAGACGACGATCGCTACGCGGTCCTGCTCGCGCAGTTGCTCGACCAGCAGGTGCATCGCTCGGCGGACGCGGGGGAGCTTGTCGTCGGGCTGCATCGAGCCCGAGACATCGAGCAAAAACACCAGGTTGGCCGCGGGGCGTTCGTCGCGAGGAATTTCCTTGCCCTTAAGCCCGATGCGCAGCAGCCGGTGTTCAGGCTGCCAGGGGCAGGCGGCCACTTCGACGTGGGCCGAGAAGGGGACGTTGCCCTGCGGCGGCGCGTCGTCGTAGCTAAAATAGTTGACGAATTCCTCGATCCGCACCGCGTCGGGAGGCGGCAAACGGCCCTCTTGCTCGATGTACCGCCGCGTTTTGGCGTAGGACGCCGTATCGACGTCGATCGAGAACGTCGAGAGCGGGTTGTCGGTCACGTCGATGAACGGGTTTTCCATGATCCGGGCATAGCGGTCACGGTTGGCGTCGACCGTACGTTCCCGTTGGCAGATGTCGTCGCTGGTGATCTTGACGACCTCGTCCTTTATTACGTAACTGAGCTGCAATGGGCTGAGAATCAGATTCAAGGCACTCTTGAGTGAGATTTCCTGACTGAGGTCAATCGTCACGGGGGCGTGCAAGTCGACCCCTTCCTCAGCCAGCCCGCGCGGGTCGAGAATCATCGGGACCTGTGTGAGTTGAGAGAGCTTGCTGAGAACTTCATCCAGAGGAGCGTCGTGAAAGCCGAGTAAGATGGGCGTCTTAAGCCTATGCTCAATGACAAGTTCCCGCGACGGATGATTCTGTTCGCCCTCTAAAATCGGCGTCGTCTTAGTTTCCCACTCACGCTCCGAGCGCTTCATTCGGCCTTCGCGGATGAACTTCCTGCGTCGGATACTGAGGTTCTCCCATTCCTTGGCATTGCCGCCGAAAATGAAGGGAGTGTTGTCGTCAATTGGGATCGAGGACCGGTCGACCTCCGTCAGCGCCTGGTAAAAGCCCTGCTCCGTGTTGGCCCTGATTCCGATGACCTCTTCGTTGCGATTGACCATCTTGACCAGCAACCTGAGCTGCGCGACGATCGGCTCGTTGGGGGCTAGCTCGTAGGCCCGTTTGGCAATGACTTCCGCCTCCGCGTGCCGTTTCTCGTCCATCAGCGTATTGAACTCGTGAACCAGCTTGGCGAGCTTTTCCTGGACTCGGGTCCTTTCGGCGAGCGCGGCGTCGTTAGTCTCTGCTGATGTGTTCTCGTCCGCCGAATCATCGCTTCGATCCGAGGTGTGAGAACGATCAACCTTTCGTATGCCTGGCGTCTGCTGCGCATCTGTGGGAAAACCACCTCCGCTCTCGTCCTTGAAGGAGGCGATCGCGGCCTCAAGTTTTTCTTCGTTTATGACTTTCTGTTGACGAGTCACAATGTAGCCGGTGCTCGCTGACGTCACTGCAACCAGCAAGCTGGCCGCCAGCGCGAGCTTCAGCCGCGGGCGCAGGGCGAACCGCCGGGGCTGGGCGGCGGCGAGGATGCGCGCGGTCAGATCGGGCGGGCGCTTGCCGCCGACGACCTCGGCCAATGCCTGGTCGGTCCAGCGGTCTTCGAGTTCATCGCGTGGTTCGTCATGTTCGTTCATGGTTCTGTGCTCTGCTTGATTGCCACCAGCTTTTTAGAACCGTTCTGCCCTCAGCCCCAACGGGGCACGATTCCACAGCCTAGGGCGCAGCCCTCGTTGTTCTACACATCTTTGGCAGGGTCCGGATGTCGGTTTGCCCCGTTCACGGGGCTTCCGCGCAGCGGTATTCGGCCCGGCGTTTACGCCGGGTTTGCAAACCGCCCCAGTTGACTTTCTTCCAGCCCCGTTCACGGGGCTTCCAGGATGGCTTAAGCCAAGCAAATGGTAAGCCCCGTGAACGGGGCTGAATACACAGTAATGTGCTCCCGTTTTCCCCGGCATGAATGCCGGGGCTATGACCGCTTCGCGGGAGGCCCCGTGAACGGGGCGGTGCATCACTCGCGACTTGTGTAGAACAACGAAGGCTTACGCCCCAGGCTACACTCTGCCGTCCCTTCGGGACTGTGTGACACGATGACATGTCGTTCACCATCAATTTGACGAACGCGCAATCGGACATCGGTTCCTCATTCCCCGTCCATTCCCTTTTCTCTCTTCGCCTCCACGCACTTTCTCAGCACCTCTCTCGTCCGCCGCAACAGGCTCTTGACGCCGTCGTCGCTCATCTCCAACTCGCGGGCAATTTCGGCCCGCGAACGGTCGTGGCGATAGAACATCTCTACGGCCTGCCGCGCACGTCCCTCCAATGCCTCCACGCAGTCGCCAAGCGCGGCCAGGGCCGCGTCGGCGCGGTCGCTGCCCGATAGCCGCTCCCAAATCTCGTCGGCCAGGTCCAATTGCTCAATCGTCGGCTGCCTGCGCCGCTTGCGTGCCGACATCAGGAACATATTGCGCGCGACCGTGCGCAGGTAAGCCGCGGTCGCCGCCGTCGAATGTTCGACAAAGGGCTTGCGGAACACGGCCAGGAAAACGTCCTGCGTGAGGTCGTCGGCCAGTGTTTCGTTGGCCCCCAGGAAGCGCAGGTATCGCCAGACGCCAGCCTGGTGAGTCCGCACCAGGCCGGCCAGGTCGCCCGGACGCTTCTCGGTCGCGATGGCCATGCCCTTAGAGTGCCGGAAAATGGCTAAAGGGTGCAGGGAGAGTCATTCGTCACTGGTCATTTGTCATTGGTTCGGCAGCAGGCCGCCCACGGATTTTCGCAGTCCGCTGCCCCGCGACCCGCAACCCGCCTCAATCCAACCAATGACAAGTGACCATTGACCAATGACCAATGACCAATCACACGTTTTTGACCGCCCCGACCAACTGGGTTAGCGAGCTTTTGGCATCGCCGAACAACAGCGAACACTTGGGGTTGAAAAAAAGCTCGTTTTCGATGTTCGAGAAGCCGCGGCTCATGCTTCGCTTGAGCACGATGATCCGCTGGGCCTGATCGGCATTGAGGATGGGCATGCCAAAGATCGGACTGGAACGGTCGTTGCGGGCGGCGGGGTTGACGACGTCATTGGCCCCGATGATCAAGGCCACGTCCGCGCGCGGGAACTCGCCGTTGATGTCGTCCATGTCATAGAGCCGGTCGTAGGGCACGTTCGCCTCGGCCAAGAGCACGTTCATGTGCCCCGGCATCCGGCCGGCCACGGGATGGATGGCGTACTTCACCTCGCCCCCCTTCTTTTCGATCAGCTCGGCCAGCTCGCGCACCTGGTGCTGGCACTGGGCCACCGCCATGCCGTAGCCCGGCACGACGATCACCAGCCGAGCATAGGCCAATTGCAGCGCGGCGTCGTCGACCGAGATCGAGTTGACGGTCAACCCCTCGGTCGTGACGGCTTTGCCCGCCGTCGCGTCGCCGCCGCCAAAGGCGCCGAAGATCACGTTCGTGAACGAGCGGTTCATGGCTTTGCTCATCAAGATCGAGAGCAGAAAGCCGCTGGCGCCGTCCAACGCGCCGGCGATGATCAGCACGTTGTTCTGCAACGCGAAGCCGGTCGCCGACGAGGCCAGCCCGGCGTAGGAGTTCAACAGCGAAATCACCACCGGCATATCGGCCCCGCCGATGGGCAGCACGATCAGCACGCCCACCGCCAGGCCGAGCAGCGCCATCAAGTAAAAGGCCGTCGCGGTGATCCAGCCGTGCTCCGGGTCGTTCGGGTCGGGGTTGAAGATCAAGTAGACGAACAGCAGAAACGCGACCACGAACAGGCTGATATTGAAGGCGTTCTGGAATTTGTAAGTGATTGGCTGGCTGGGGACGAAGCCTTGCAGCTTGCCGAAGGCCATGAAGCTGCCGGTGATCGTCAGCGAACCGAAGAGCACCTCAAAGCCGAGAGCCGTCATTTCGACGCTTCCCAGGGTCGTTCCGGCGCCGGGGTCGTTGAAGTGGGCGATACCCACCATTGTCGCGGCCAAAGCGCCGAATGCGTGGGAAATCGCCGTCCGCTGCGGTACGGCGGTCATCGGCATCCAGATTGAAATCGCCGCGCCGATCACCGATCCAAGGACCATGCCCGTGAGGATCCAGGTATAGGTCACGATTTGCTCGTGCAGCAGCGTTCCCAACACGGCCACCAGCATGCCGATGGCCGCCAGTTGCATGCCGCGGCGAGCTTTGGCCGGGTTCGTGAGTCCCTTGAGGCCCAGGATGAAAAGCACCGAGGCTGCCAGGTAGGTTACCTGGATCAGGTACTCCCAGTGCGCGGCGCGGGATGCACCCGAGGAAGCCGTCGCGACCCCGGCGGCGTCGGCCGACAGTAGCAGAGATTGTAGGAGGAACGTCGGCTTCAAGGCTTCTTCTGCTCGTGGCGCTTGAACATCTTCAGCATCCGGTCGGTGATCATGAAGCCGCCCACGACGTTGATCATCGCCGCGGTCACGGCCACGAAGCCCAGGATCGTGCTCGCCATATGGCCACCCCCTTTGCCCGCGATCACCAGCGACCCAACCAGCGAAATGCCCGAGATCGCGTTGGTGGCCGACATCAACGGCGTGTGCAACAAGGGGGGCACGCGGGTGATCACCTGGTAGCCGACGAAGCCCGCCAGCACGAAGACGTACATCTGCAAAAAGGCGGTGACCGTTTCGGGATCGATTTCCGCGAGCATTGGGGCCGGTTCTGGGTAGGGTCCGCGAAACTTTTTCGATGCAGAGAATGCTAGCCTGCGCCGGAGCGGTTCGCAAGGGGGACCCAAAGGCCGTAGTGGCGATGTGGACGAGCTTTTGTTATACTTCCCGCGGTCGAAAATGAGACGTTCACGGTGGCACGGCACGTAGGCAAGTAGGGTGGGACGTCGCACCCTGGACTGCGCAAAATCGGGGCAAATCCACCCCATACTGTAAATGCTGTATTTCTTCCGCCAACGTCCAATGGTTCCCGAAGATGCCGCCGGCTTGCCCGGTGGAGTTTCACGTTGTCAGCTACAAACAGCCGTCACCAAATTTCCCCGATTGCCCGGCCGCTGCCTTCGGCAGCGGCCGGGCAATCGGGGTACGACGACAGCGACGGAGACCGGCTTT
>DATLQY010000604.1:0-5590 GCA_035534975.1 Pirellulales bacterium | reverse complement strand
CACACAGGTTCGTGCTGACGCTGCTGACGCTGCTGACGCTGCTGACGCTGAAATTCCTAACTTACTGCCAGGGGGGAGGGGGGGAAGGATGAAGAATGAAAACAAAAGGAGGCAGGGGGCCACGCCAAAGGCGGATTTCGCCGGGTGCTCAACAGGGGACATGGGACAAAATGCAAAATGCGAAATGCAAAATGCGAAATGCAAATTGTTCGAGTAAGGCGCTCAACTCGCCGGGCAAAGTGCTCAACTGGCTGGGCAAGGTGCTCAACTGGCTGGGCAAGGTGCTCAACTGGCGGGTAAGGCGCTCAACTCGCTGGGCACGGTGCTCAACTCGCGGGGCAAGGCCGGCGTGAACTAGAAAACCAACGTGAAACCGGGGCACCCGCGCAGCGGGTCGCGGGCAAGCCGAGGGCATCTTATGAAAAAAAGACCCCAAATATCCCATATCTCCAAACATGTCATCTATGCGGACAGTTGCGGACACTTGCGGACAGTTGAAATGAGACGACGGTCCGCACCGACAAACGACGTAACCGCATGTCAAACGGATGTTTGCGTTCACGAGGTGGGTGGTGCAGACAGTGCGGACAGTTATGTCCCCCCTACGTCTAAATCGTGTCGAGATCGCACGCGTTCCACCGCGTGGCCTGTGATTTGCCCTCGCGACAAAGAAAGCGGTGATGAATCACCGCAGTCCAAAAGGTCCACGGCCCCGTCAGGCTGGAACGCCCAACCCGGCTGTACCTGCTGCTTTACACAGGCTGACGGCAATGCGCGGCGCGGATAGGAGTGGAAGTTGGGAGGCGCGGAAGTTGGCTTGGCCGGACCATGTCCAACGCCGATGTCCCGACGGCCGCAAACTCGACCGTCTCATTCCGGGAAGCGCCAATTGGCGCTTCCCGAATTCCTTGCTGCGAGAGGAGTTGCGACCAACGCGTTTGCGCAGTCACCGAGGAGCTAACGCTGGGCACCGGCCGACCCGCTTCACAGGTGCCCCGTCTGGGCAGCCCCCCGTAGCCGCGGCACTCCGTGACGGGGGCCGTCAGGCCCGTCGCCAAAGGCTCTCCGGCGATCTCCGCCACGGAATGTCGGAGCTACTGGTTTCCGTCGCCAACAAGTCCTTGGCCCCCTCCGTCTTCGGATTGCCAGACGACGTTACGGAAGTGGTTTTCCGAGTTTCCCGACAAGTCGATGTCGGTCATGTGGACCGCCGGTGCCCCCACTTTCTGCCAATCCGGGTGTCACAAGCTACTTGCGGGCGCGTATGAGGAGTAAAGGGATGTGAGTGACGGCGTGTGGGCCACGATTCGGCACTACGAGGTCGACTGCTTCCTATTGATCCTCAAAATGAAAGGAATCCCATGTTTTCATACATTACTGGGCTGGTCAATCAGGTTCGGTTCTGGGATGCGAGCAAGCCGGCGAGCCGCAAGCGGCGTCCTTCCGTCCGACACCGAGTGGGCTTGCGAATTGAGGCCCTTGAACAACGCGATGTGCCCACGGTCATCATACCGTCGGCATTTGGCTCGGAAGCCATTCACGGCTCGACGAGCGATGGCATGCAGAATCCCCCGGTCGTTCTTTTGTTCTCCGGTAGCTACTGGTCCACGGCGAACGGCATCCAAGATATGCAAACCTTCAAGAACTCTGCCGCGGCGATCATGAGCGGTCCGTACCTGAGCGACCTGACCGAGTACGGCAGCGATGGCAAGGCGACCTTTGCAGAGTGCCTGACCACTCCGGACACGGTGACGATCGGAGGCCCAGGCTCCGCCTATCCGGGAAGCGCGGACCCCACGAAGCTGCAGGGTTTCCTGAAAAACGCGATCAATAATGACGGGGTGCTCGCGCCGGGGAACCACGATTGGCAACACGCCCCGATTTACGTGGTCATCTCCGATCCGACTTCCTCGCAGGGCAGTGGTACCGGCTGGAACCAAGACGGCCAATATCAACCCGCCTCGGGTCCCTCCGAGAACATCCACATGATTTGGCTTTACACCATCCAAGACTCCAACGGCCGTCCCGACAAAGATAACTTCACCGACGTCTTCTCGCACGAACTTGTGGAAAGAATGTCGGACCCCGACAGCAATGGCATCACGGTCACGCCGCCGAGCAACTTGCCGAAGTCGGTGCTGAACAACGGGACCGTCCAGATTTGCGACGACGAGCCGGACGATAACCGCTACCAGTATCGGCTCAACGACGCCTTGAACGGGGGCCCCGGCGACCTGGTCCAGGCTTACTGGTCCGCCCATGACCAGGCTTTCATCGTACCCGATGGGAATTCGCAGATGGTTGAGCTCCAACCCAACTGGACCAGCACGACCTTCAACCATAACTTCAACCTATTCCTCAGCGGCGACCAACTGCCCGGCAACGCTAACGACAAAATCACCCTCGACACCATCCACGACGCCAACGGCGCCCATCTGAGCTTGAACCTGAACCAGCAAGCGTTCGTTTTCGAGGCGGACCAAATTGTCTCCATCGGCATCAATACGATGAGCGGCTCCAACTCCGTACAGATCAACTCCGTGCCGGCCCCGGTCTCCGCGTTGAACCTTCAAAGCATGACCGGCACCGACGCCATCAAGATCGGCGACCTGGCGGCGATCTCTTCGGTAAACAGCATCGACATCGAAAACCGCTCCGGGCAAACCTCACTCTTCGTCAACGGGTACTTGGACGGCCCCGCGAGTGTGACCCTCGAGAACAGTTCCGCGGTCACCAGTAACGGTTCCTTCGACTTCGGTTCCATCTTCTTCAGCCACGGCCCCACGATCAACTACGTGAGTCGTATGCAAAACGGCCAAAAGTCAGGCCTGACGTCGATCGAGATCGATGTCGCCAACGGCAGCTCGATCAATGCGGTAGAAGTTGGGTCTTTCACGACGATCACCGTGGACGTCGGTCCGAACGATCCGGTCTTTGGTCCGGCGGCGAACCAAATCTACGTCCATCGGCGGTACTGGATTTACAATCCCATTCTGGTGTCTGGCGATCCGACCACCACGAAAGTGGCTAACTTCTGAAGACATCGAAGGCAAGGAGGAATTCGGAATACCTACTTGGAAACATCCACCCGATGCGCCGTCCGCTCGGTGTTTCCGGCCTTGTCGCGGGCAAACGCGACGATGGTCCCATCGGGGCCGACTTCGACCGTGGCTTCCCAATCGACGACTCCGGAGCCTGACGACGTGACGATCGCTTGCTGATCGTTGACCTGCACCGCGGCGATGTCGCCGTTGTCGTGCGAGACGCCCCGCACGATAAACCGGCCATTGATACCATCGCTCCCTCCGCCGGATGCCGGCTCAGGCCGCACCGACGTGATGATCGTCGCGGGCGGAACGTCGTCCACTTCGTCGAGGAGCTTCGGCCAGGCGACGTCGTGGACTTCGGCGACCACCGACTCGTCGCCAGTCAGCGGAGGCAACGCACCGTACTTGTTTCCGTCGGCCAACAAATCCTTGGCCTTGGTGCTCACGATCTTCGCGTGGCGGCCCGGACCGAAGTAATCGTGGACGTAATACGGCACGCCGTGATCGACGAACGGATCGACGCGCACGCTCCCGCCGCGATTGAAGACCGGCCGCCGCCCGTCCTCGGGATTCCAGGCGACGTTGCGGAAGTGGTTTTCCGAATTGCCCGACAGGTCGAGGTCGGTCATGTGGACCACTGGGTGCCCCTGATCGCCCCCTTTCAGGTCGGCGATCGTCAACCCGTCGACCGTGATCGGCCCCGTCTGGGCGCTGGCGTCGTCCATGCCGCGATTGAACGGCTCCGAACCGGTGCGCGAGAGCCGCACGTCGCGGTACACGTGATGGTCCAGCGCCGGCCGGTACACACCGTATTCCGCCCGATCGATGCGCAGGCCGTCGATCAGCATCGACGGACTGTGCGGCCGGAACGCGTAATGGGCTTCCCAGATGGTCAAGCGGCGGATGACGTGCGGATGGCGCGTGTCGGGGCCGGTCCAATCGACGCTCTTGATGAGCTCGAGCATCCGCTCGTCGTCGATCGGCGCGTCGGGTTGGTTGCCTCCGTTGGCCGCGACGACCATGCCGGCGAAGTTCGTGTGGGCTTCATTGTCTTCGAATCGCCAGATCGGGATCGTCCGCACGTCGACGGTCTGGAGCGTGCCGTCGCCTTGCCTGATCGGCAAGCGGCAGTCGAACTGGCTCGTGAGCTGCATGTCGTAGCGAAAGCCGTATTGGTCGTTCTCGCAGCCGACGTTGCGCACCAGCGTGTTGCGGCCGTTGGCCCACCAGAACGCCGCTCCCTCGTTGGCGTCGAACGGCAGCACCTGGTTCGGCAGGGGCCGCCCGGCGTAAGACTGCACCCCAAGGTTGCGGTCCAACAGGTTGTAGATCTCCGTGCCGTCTTCGAGAAAGTAGCCGTGCCCGACGCTCTGAAATCCCACGCAGTCGCGCACGACAAGGTACTGCGTGCCGTGAATCGTGAGCCAGCGATTGTGCGAATCGACGATCGCCGCGCCGCGCACGCTGGCGCCGCGCATCGTGTCGCCGGCGAGATGAAAATGAATGGCGTAGCGCCCCAACACGCCCTCTTTTCCCAGGTGGGCGAAGCGGGCGTAGCTGATTCCCCCGCGGCTGAAACGATGGTAGACCGTGTGCCCGCGCACGCTGTCGGGGTCGGCGCTTTCGATGACCACGTTGCGAGAAAGGTTGGCTACTTCGCTCTGAAACTCGCCCGTACCTTCGTGATCGAAGCGAAGCGGTCCATCGAGCGAGAGCGTCGAACCGTCGATCGACGTCACACGGCGCGTTTCCGTTTGCGCGCCGGACGACCGTTCCGCGCCCGGGCGGTACGAACCGAACCCGGCGCCGCGTTTCGAAGCGGTGACGATCACTTCGTCGCCCACGCGCCAGTCGGCGACCGGCTCCGCGACGACGACCTGCTCCTGACCGGCTTTGGCGTCGTCGCCCAGCTTGACCCAGGTGTGGGCGAGCGGCGCACCATGAATCTCCATCCTGGCGGAACAACAGGCGATCGCCGGCGCGTCGTTTTTCTCCATGCCTTCCAAATGATGGAGCCGGATCCGCGCCGTGCGTTCGGCAGGAATCGGCTCGTTCGGCGTGCCGATCAACAGCGCCGGCAGCTCCCCGCGAGGCGCATCGCTCGGCTCGCCCGACTTGGTGACGCCGTGGAAATCACAGGCAAACCCGCTTTCGCTGCACGTATCGCTGTCCTGCACCTTGATCAGACCGACGTTCAATTCCGTGTCGCGATCGCGCGCGAAGCGGAGCGTGCCGACCACCTGCACGAGCCGAACCACCTGCTTGCTCGCCACGTCGTATTCCACCTCCGTGCCGCGACTGACCAGCACGCGGTCGCCATCGGCCGGCACATGGGCCGGCTGCCACGTCGCGGCATCCGACCACTTGCCGCTTTGGATCGAGCGAACGGCGAAATCGACGTGGGTGGCCCCCTCCTCGTGCCTGCCCCACGTTGCCGGGCCGCCAATTAGTACGACGCTTAACACGACGAGCACCATCGCCACGAAGGCACACCATTTCGCGTCAGGCACGGACATCGCTGGACTCCTTTTTTTCTGGGACTA
>DATLQY010000603.1:0-2536 GCA_035534975.1 Pirellulales bacterium | reverse complement strand
CTTCTTGTACCCCGTACAGCGACGCGAAGCGAGCGATTTCATCCGGCCGAACGACCCGCTGTCCGGCTTCGATTTGGGAAATCGTGGGACGGTGATACTTCAGCATGCGCGCAATCTGCGTCTGCGTAA
Organism: Pirellulales bacterium; assembly: GCA_035534975.1. GTDB lineage: Bacteria > Planctomycetota > Planctomycetia > Pirellulales > JAICIG01 > DATKSN01. The sequence goes on along the minus strand of DATLQY010000603.1, from coordinate 2,407 downwards.
GCCCTGCCTGCTCGCGCGCCCATCGCAGCCGCTCACCGATTGCGGCCGGGTTCGTCTCGTCATTTTTTGCCATTGGATGCTCCTTCGCTGGCGAGGTGCCGTTCAATCGCCTTCACTAATCCGTCGAAGGTCTGACCACGACGCCGTTCGTCATCCACAAACGGGTTGAAATCGGTGGGAAAATCGAAGTGAAACTCGTCGCACAGGTCCAGCACGAACTCAAGGCCCTGCAGACTCGTGAGACCGGCATCTTTGATTAAGTCCGTGGTCGCGCGAATTTCGACATCGCGAGTACCGGACCTCAGAAGGAAGCCCGCGAGCTGTCGCCGGACCCGCTCCTCAACCATTTTGCGTTCCCGCATAACTCACATCCTTACTGGTGGTAAGAATATCTTACAGCAAAAACCCTTGTCGTCAACAGAGAATCCACCCAGTCCCGTGAGGTCCAAAAACACCGAAGCGGCGTTGCGCGCGTTGGTCACATCGGCCGACTCGGAACCGCACAAAGACATGGAATGATACCTGCAGACAAGGCAGGACCGGCCACGCGTGAAAGGCTGGCGGAAAGACGGCCATGGAGATCGCGGCGTCACTCCATCCGGACGACGCCTTGTGGGGGGTGTTCGTGCCGGGACACGGGCATTTTGACCGCCGGTTCAGCCGGCTGAATCTGCTGGCCAGGCCTCGACCCCCTTCGGCGGTAAGCTCCAGACGGTCGTCAAGCTGCTCGTCGTGGTTGAGGGGCAGCACGATGTGACGGTTCAGCTGATCTGCTGCCGAAAGTAAGGAGCTTTGGGCCACAGGGAGTCGCGGTTGGTGTACTGGTTGTCATGCCTCTAGCGGCAATTGCGGATTCCTCGCGCTCGGGGCCGCGACGGCGGCGGCCAACGTGTTGGGCCGGCGCGACTCGAAGTCGATCTGGTTCACGCGAGCGTAGCGCCAAGGCTGGTTGGTGCGCTCGGAAATCCGGGCACACCAGTCTCGCGCGGCCTCGTCCTTGACCTCGGTCCCTTCCCAGACTCGCCCCTTGGTCTCGATGATCCAGTGGACCTCGCCCGCGGGCGTACTCTGGACGACGACCCAATCGGGGTGGTAAAAGCCGATCGCGCCGCTCGGCTTAAGGTAATCGACGCGCACCCGTGTGCCCGAATCGCCTTGTTCCGTCGTGCCAAGACTCGCAAACCGATCGACGTCGTCGACGTCGTCGAGGAACTCGGCGAAGGCGCGCTCGAAACCGTTGTAGGTGGCCACGTAGTTGAAAATCGTTCGCTTCGCCTCCAGCGGCGGCAGGTTCCTCCGCCAGGTGAAGGCCATCGTCTCCGACAGGCGGTAATCGGCCCGCTCGAATTCGAGCACTCGTTTCTCCAGCAGTAGCTCACCCAGCTTCTTGGCCAGGTACTTGGCGATTCCCTCGCGAATGCCGGCTTGCTGCAAATAGCTGCGAACTTGCTCCTTTTCGATATCGATCGGACCGCCGAAACAGCGCGTCACGACGTAGGTCTGCACGACTCGATAGAGCTCGGCGAATGGAGCGCCCAGGTTGGCGCGACGGTTGACGTCGTTGGTGATCGAACCCAAAAGCTCCTGGGTCAAAGGGGCGCGGGCCAGCATGGGTTCGATCGAGTGAACTTCGTATTGCAACGAGCCGAATTCGAACCGGAGCGTGCCGCGGTAAACCACGTCCAGCTCGTCCTGTTCATAGATCGGTCCCAGCGCGGCCGGATCGAGCGTCGACAGCTTCCGCACGTTGTGTATCAGCCGCGGCTTGCTGATCGGGATCGCGATGTCGAACTCGCGCCGCTCGTCGAGCGGATAGATCGTGACCGGCTTGGGTGGATCGCTCCGCGCCACGCCCACCCCAACGCCCTCGGCTTCCAACTGCTGGCGGAGCACGTCGAGCAGCCTGGGGGTGCCCAACACCTCCAGCGTCTGTGTACGGTCGGGTCCGATGGCGGTCATCAACCGCAATCCGCGGCCGATGACCTGCTCGGGCAGGATTTCGGCCTTGGCCGTGAAGGGGCGCAGCCCAAGCACCACCGTCACGTTGCGCACGTCCCAACCTTCGCGGAGCATCATCACGCTGACGATGGCCTTGATCTTGCTGCGGGCCGCGTCGATGTCGCGGGCCGCCTCGCGCGCCTCTTCGAGCGATTTCTTGGTGATCTCGCCAGCCGCGTCGGTATGAATCACCAACACCTCCGGCTTCTTGAAGCCGTATTCCTTGGTGTCGACCAGGTGTTTGCCCAACGCGTCGGCGAAGGCGTTCTTCTCGGCCATGACGAAGAGCACGGGCTTGGTGCCAAGCTCTTTGTAGGTGGCGTAGTGCTCTTTCCAGCGATTGACCGATTGCCGAAGCCAGAATTCGTACTTGTCGACCACGTTCTCCTTGGTGACCCCTTCAGGTTCG
>DATLQY010000602.1:0-4774 GCA_035534975.1 Pirellulales bacterium | reverse complement strand
GATATCTTGCGGCACATAGCGCTCATCGTCGATCCAGAGCGTCGCCCGCACGGCGGGCGGCAGGCCGCCTAACGAGAACTGGCCATCGGCATCGGTCAAAGCGGAAAATGAGACCTCCGACGATTCGAGATCCACGTGACGCATACTTCCGAGCGTCCGATGAATGGGATCGTCGAGGGCACTGATCTCACGGACCTTCACGTTCACGCCCGCGGCGGGCCTGCCGTTTGGCTCGACCAACCGGCCGCGGACCGTTTGCCCGGCTGCCAGCGTCAGGCGAAGCGACGTGCTGGGCGGAGCCTTGACGCGCCGCCAGGCCAGGCCGGCGTCGGGGGCGGTCGCAATCACCTCCAGCGGAAATATGAACTTTCGCGGCGAACTGGGTTTTGCAACCAGCAGGTCGCGGAATTCGAAGGAGCCAACGGCGTCCGTCAGAGTTTGCGCAAGGTTTCGCGTCGGCACGGAGTGCAGGTCGCTTTTGGTCCCCATCGGCGCCTCGCGCAGGTACACCGTCGCACCGGCGACCGGTTGGCCGTCGGCACCGACGACGGTACCCCAAACAGAAAGTGTCTGCCGAGCGACTGATGTCTGCTCGTGTTGGTCACTGTCTGGCGGGGACGCGGTGGGGCGCGCTTCCGGCTCTTCGCCTTTCACCGTGGGCCGCACAGCCGCAAGGGGCGGGAAGCAGACAATCGCGGCAAAGGCAATCGTCACGGCCGTGACAGGTGACACCGGCTGCCGGCCCACCGTGACGTCGAGCACGGCCCGCACGCGTCGCTCCAATCGCGAGGTGCGGGTGAAAGCGATGGCCACGATCGTTGCGCCGCGGGCGGAACGCCCAGCCCGCGCCACCGCGACCAGGTAACTGGCGTAGTCGGCGCCGGGTGTACCGTCGCTCAGCGCGCAATCGTCGCACGCGCGTTCCGCCTCCATGCGTAGCTGCCGCGCGGCCAGCCAGACAAGCGGATGAAACCAATAGAGCGCGCAGGCGACCTGGGCCAGTAATTGGGCAAGACAATCGCGCCGCTTGACGTGCGCCAACTCGTGGACCAGCACCGCCCGCAACTGCTCGGCCGGCCATTCGGTATGGCCCATCGGCAGCGCAATGACCGCACGCCAGGTGCCCCAAGTGAGCGGTGTTTCGACGCGAGTGCTTTCGCACAACGTCACGTGGCGACGGAGTTTCAACGCGGCTGCCGCCCGTTCGAATACGGGACGCCACTGAGCCGTGACAAGCCGTACAGCGTGTCGTTCCAACGAGCGGACTGACGCTAGCCCGGCCAACCATCGCAGGGCGATCGTGGCCGCGCCCAACGCCCAGATGCCACACAACCAGTTGGCAACTCCGCTCGTCTCCCGAACGTCGGCGGTCAGTGCGCCGGAACGTGCCTCGGGGGCCATGCGGCTGTCGGTGGTCGGCTCGTTGGTCGAACCGGCGGCTGGAATCTCGGTGCCGGAAAGCTCGCGCTCCACCGACGCCGTTTCGGCGGGCGACGATGAGTCCTGATTTCCGGCAGGCGGCTGGGAGGCATTGACCGTCGTTGCCACTGTGGCGGCATTCGCCGCCCGCCAAGAGGCTGGCATTCGCACGCGCCAGGACGGTGCCAGCGGCGACACCAGCGGCAACGCCACGGTCCCGATAAGGGCGACGAGCCAGACCCAGTGGCGGAGGGCGGCCGATCGCCGCCGCAGGAGAAAAACCACGGTAGCGGCTGCCGCAAGGATCGCCGCGCTTTTGAGGCTTGCATCGGCGATGCGATTCAGAATCCAAGGCGATTCGAGAGTCAACATGGGTGGCGTCCTTCCTTTCGTGCCTGTTCGATCAGTGTGGCGAGCCGGTCGAGTTCCGCGTCGGATACCTCGGACTCGGCCCCTTCCAAGAGCGCGGCCACGACCTGGGCGCGCGAACCGTCGAAGAACGTGTCCAGCAGGGTCTTCAAGGCCGAACGCCTTGCCTGGGCCCGAGGCACGCTCGGTTTGTAGACGTAGCGCGGCCCGTCCTGCGAGTGTTTGACGACGCCCTTGTCCTCCATCACTCGTAACATGGCCCGGACTGCCGAGTCGCTGGGCGCGTCGGGCAGGGCGTGGCGGATTTCGGCCGCGGTCGCCTGCCCCTGGCGGTAGAGGATCTCCATCACCTGTCGTTCGCGGCGCGCCAACTCGTTCAGCCGTTTCGGTTTCATGACGGTACCCGGAGAATTTCGAATCGACCCGCGCTGAGCCGGCAGCGGCGAGCGCTAGAAAACCAACACCATGCTGTTTTTACAGCGCTACGGCGCCGTCGTCAAATAGATATTTTCAATGTCGCGCCTCTTGCCATTGACCGCGCGCGTGTCATCATACAGGTGTCCAACGTCCGGGAACGCCCGCACATGATGATCTGTGGCTCGGGTGGCTCTAGATTGATCCATTGGAACTTTAAATGTCGACCGACACCTCGCCCGGCATCGAACTTATCACCCAGGCCCAGTGCTCCGAAGAACGCTTCCTGCGCCAGATTTTCGTCCGCGATCAGATGGCCGAGTGGTCCAAGGATCCGCTGATCATGGCGAAGGCCGACGGCGTCCATTACTGGGACGTCAACGGCAAGCGGTACCTCGACGCCCTCTCAGGCATCTACACCGTTTCCGTCGGGCACAACAACCGCCGGGTGATCGAGGCCATCAAGAAACAGCTCGATATCCTGCACTTTTCGCCGCCAATGCACGGCACGAACCCGGTGGCGATTCAACTGGCAAATCTCCTCGCCGAGGTTTCTCCGGGCGATCTTGACACTGTGAAGCTCGAATGCGCCGGATCGGAAGTGACCGAAGCCGCAATCAAACTCGCTCGACAATACCACCGCCTGACAGGCAACCCAGGAAAATACAAGGTCATCAGCCGGTACCAATCGTGGCACGGTTCCACCATGGGATCGCTCGCCGCGTCGGGATTGAAATCGCGCAAGACGGTCAACGAACCCCTTCCGGCCGGGTTCGTGAAGGTCTTCCCGCCGACGTGCTACCGCTGCCCGTTCGGTAAGGAATACGACGGCGGCCGTTGCGGCATCACGTGCGCCACACTGGTCGACGACGTGATCGACATGGAAGACCCGGCGACCGTCGCCGCCATCATCGTCGAACCGATCGGCCACACGGGAGGGATCATCGACCCGCCTGAAGAATACCTGCCGCTGCTCCGCGAATATTGCACGAAGCACGACATTCTCCTCATCTTCGATGAGATCATCACCGGAGCCGGGCGGACCGGACGGATGTTCGCGGCGGAAACGTTCGGCGTGGTTCCCGACGCCATCTGCACCGGCAAGGGGATCAGCGGCGGGTTCCTGCCGATCTCGGCGTTGATCGTCCGGCGGCCGATCGCCGACGTCTTCTGGGGGCCGATCGCCGAGAATCCCGGCTTCGTCGAAGGCCACACGAACGAAGGCCACCCGGTCGCCTGCGCCGGGGCGATTGCCGTCATTCAGGAGATTCTGGAACGCGACCTGTGCGGCAACGCCCGCAGGCAAGGCGACCGGTTACGAAAGGCGTTCGCCGCGATGGCCGAAAAATACGGCTGCATCGGCGATCTGCGCGGCAAAGGACTGCTCCAGGGAATCGAATTCGTCCGCGACGTCAAGACCAAAGAACGCTTCCCGGCGGAAACCAGCTTCGGCGTCCGCGTCGGCAAACGGGCCTTGCAGCACGGCCTGTTGTGCCGATTTGATCCGCATTGGCTCGCCTTCGGCCCGGCACTGGTTTCAACGGCGGAACAAATTGATGAAATGGCGGCGGTGCTGGACCGGAGTGTGGGAGAAGTGTTGAGCGAGTTGGGGCGGCGAAAGGCATGAACGCGCCTGCGACAGACCGTTCGCGCTGGGGATGTGCGACAGGCTTCGCCGTGTTGCTGGTGGGGACCATGACGAGCGGGCTGGCGACTCGCGGCATGACCTTGTCGCAACCCTGGACCAAGGAGGGCGTGCCGGTCACGGTATCGAAGCCTGGCGAAGCGATCTTTCTTGCCGTGGGCTGCGTGGCTGGACTGGCCTGCGTGGCGGTCGTCTTCAGCATGGTCTGCCTGTTTTTGGACGGTCGTGGGACCCTTCGGCAGTGGCAAAAGGGCCGGCGCGCCTTGCTCCTGGTGCTCTTGGCGGCGGTCGTGGGTCTGATCGCCGCGATTGGCGCCGCGGCCATTTTGAATTCCATCGTCAGCACCATGCCCGCCGATGCCCTCGACGTGCTCACCGACGAAATACCGGCAAACGAGGATTCTTATGACAACCCACTTGAAGAATATCCCGACGATGATGTTGGAACCACCAATCAATGACCTCGGCCAGTCGATCGGTTTCCCGTTGCCAGGCTGGGCACCCCCTCCGACTCCTTCGCGCGAGCCAATGGAGGGACGATTTTGTCGGCTGGAGCCGCTCCACGTCGGTCGGCATTCGGCGGCTCTATTCACCGCCAATGAGGCGGATGAGGAAGGAAGGAGTTGGACCTATCTCCCCTACGGCCCGTTCCACACTCTTCCAGCGTATCGCGACTGGATGAGCACGTTTTGCCTGGGCGATGACCCGATGTTTTTCGCCATCGTCGATCGGGCCGGCGGGCAGCCGGAGGGTGTCGCGAGCTATCTCAGGATCACCCCGACCGGCGGATCCATCGAAGTGGGACATATCCACTACTCTCCTCGGCTGCGGCGAAGTCCGGCCGCTACCGAAGCGATGTACTTGCTGATGAAGAGGGCGTTCGAGCTCGGCTACCGTCGGTACGAATGGAAATGCGACGCGCTGAAC
>DATLQY010000601.1:0-8077 GCA_035534975.1 Pirellulales bacterium | reverse complement strand
GCAGTCGATAAGCAACCGCTGGCCCCGGCGGGCGGCGAACTTGAAATGGTCGAGGTCGGTGCCACCGTCGCAGCGACCGTTGATGGTCGCCCCCAGCGTCACCGGGCTGGCCTTTTCGAACGTGCTGTTCGGTTCGGTCTCGACCAGTTCAGGCTCGCGGCCGACGATGAACGCGCGAGGGTTGGAGACGCCGTACTTACCGATCGCGCGGACTTCGTAGCGCCCGGGCGGCACATCGGCGGCGATCGCCACGACGAACTGGTTCGGCGCCGGCCGTGGCGCCGGGGCGAACTCGCTCGGCTCCAGGATCTTCGCCGCCGCGGTGATTCCGAGGTGTGAGAATAGCAGCCGATCGGCGCCGTCGAGATCCACGCCCGTCAGAATCACCTCCACCTTCGTCCCCTGTTGTCCCCCCGTGGGAAAAATCGAGAACAACCGGGCGTCGGGGAGTTGGGCCTGTGCGCAGGTTGCATCGAGCGTCAGCGCGATCGCGAGGAGGATGACGAAACGAATGAGCATTCTCCTATCTCCCATACTCCGCGTCCTCCTGGGCCGCAGAGCGGCCGGCCGGATGTTCCCACGCGGAGCGTGGGAACAAGGATGGTCTCCTAATGATTGAACAAGAACTCCTTCGTATTCACCAACGCCCAAAGAATGTCCTCGAACGCCTGCCGCTTGCTCTCGCTCTGGGAAAGGTGGCCGAGCGTCAGCTCCAGCTCGTCGGCGGCCGGCGGGCGGGCGTAGACCCAAGCGTAGATTTCACGGACCTTTTCTTCGTCGCCGCGCTCCATGTCCCTGGCAAGCGCCGCGATGCGGCCGTTGCCGTCGGAGAGTTTGCCTTGGACTTCGCCCGAATTCAAAAGGTGCAGGCTCTGCGCGAGGTTCGCCTCGGCCGAGCGCTCGCACTCGCAGGCGCTCTCGGCTTCGGGCCGGCCGAAGACCGTGAGGAAGTAGTTGTTGGCCCCCGTGTCGGGAAGTTGCACGGCCCGCGTACCGCTCGGCAGACCATTGAAATTGGTCGTGGTGCCGGTCACCTGGTTCAAGGCGTCGTAGAGCACTTCCGCCGTAAGCCGCTTGGGGTGATAGAACGAGAAGTTTTGCTTGTCGCCGGCGTTGTACTCGTTCGGTTCGGAGCTCAATTGGTAGGCCGCCGATTGGCAGATCGTCCGCACCAGGTCCTTGAGATCGAAACGGCGATCGACGAAGTGCCGCGCCAGGGCGTCGAGCAACGCCGGGTTCGAGGCCGGGTTCGTCACTCGCATGTCGTCCTCGGGGTCGACGATGCCACGGCCGAAGAAGTGCTTCCAGTACCGGTTGGCCAGCGCGCGGGCAAAGAACGGGTTCTCCGGCGCGACCATCCAATCGACGAGCGCTTGCCGCGGGTCGACGTCCGCCTCAATTTCCAGCGGATCGCTCCCCAGTCCGGCTGGCTTGAGCGTCTCGTTGGTCCGCGGGTTCACCGCGGTGGCCGGTCCCCGGTTGTGAAAAATCCGCTGGTCATCCTGCGGCTGCATGCCGCGCAGGCCGTTCTTGCGGCCGACGCGGGAAAAGAACGCGGCGAAGGCATAATAATCGTGCTGGCTCCAGCGCTCGAACGGATGGTGGTGGCAGCGGGCGCACTGGATGCGCAAGCCGAGGAACAACTGCGCCGTGTCTTCAAGCTGTTTCTCGGCCGTGTTGACCATCCGGTACCAGGACACCGGCGGATTGTGCGTCATCTCGCCCGCAGCGCCGATGATCTCACGCACAAACCGGTCGTAGGGCTTGTTGTCGGCGAAGCAACGACGAATCCAATCGTGGAAGCCGATCGTTCCGCGCGTGTAGTTGCCGTTGACGCGCTTGTTACGCAGAACGACGCTCCACTTGTTCGCGAAGTAGTCTGCGTATTCGGTGCCGGCAAGCAGGCGGTCGATGAGCTGGTCGCGCTTCGACGCGCCGGCGTCGACAGCGAACGCTTGGGCCTCATCGGCCGTCGGCAAGCGGCCCGTGACGTCGAGCGACGCGCGGCGGAGAAACGTCGCGTCGTCGCAGATTTCGGATGGCGGAATACCCAAGGTCTTCAGCTTGTCGAATACCAGTTCATCGATGAAGTTCCGCGCGGTCGGCAGACCATCAACCCTCGCCCCCAGGGGGATACTTGCCCGGAACACGGCCACCTGGCTTTGAAAGCGGGCCATCACGGCCACCTCACCGGTCAGGTCCAGCGTGCGCACCAACCCTGTCGCCGTCGTCTCAGCCATCTCGCCGTCGTTTGGTTCGTACTGGGAGATGTGGGTCACATCCTCGGTCGAGCCATCGGTATAGTGGGCCAGTACGGCAAGCTGTTGTTCGCCACCGCGCTCGATCGACCGCGAGGCCGGAATGACCTCGATTCGCTCCACGGTCGGGTCGTCGGCGTCGCCGTAGGGCATGCCCTGCTCCATCCAGCGGCAGATGAGCCGGTACTCGTAGCCCCCCGCGTCGAGGCGCTTGCCGCCGCCATGTGCCACGCTGTTGGTGCTCTTCAGCAACAGCAGGCTCCGCTTGGGCGCGGCAGGAAAGACTCGCCGGCCGCGAGCCTCCTTGACCAGGAATTCAAAGTCGTCGCTGGGGTAAAAACCCAACAGCGAGAGCTTAAATCCGTTCTGTCCGGTCGCTTTGCCGTGGCAGCCGCCGGCGTTGCAGCCGTACTTGCTGAAGATCGGGACGATATGGTTGGGAAAGTTGATCGCCGGCGGCGTCGCGAAACTCTCGACGGAAACCACCGTCCTGGTCGTGAGCCTGGCCGGACCCGTGACCATGATGGTCGCTTTGCCGTCGGCCAGCGGCGTCACCAGGCCGTGTTCATCGACCTCGACGATGCCGGCCGGTTTGACCGAGAACCGCGCCTTTCGCGTCAGGTCGCGCACCTGGCCGCTGGCATAGCGGCCATCGACAATCAGTTGCTTGCGGGAATCGGGACCACGCAGAACGCTGTCCCCGACGCGCACGACCTCGATCGCCTTGAGCTTGCCGGGGTCGCCCAGGCCGGGGGTTTTTGCCGATGAGCCGGTTGCCTTAGCTGACGAGACGGGAACCTTGGGGTCCAACCCTGCAGGCGCATCGCCGCCGAACACTGCCGCCGGCCCATCAACCACGGCGATGAGAAAGGTCGCGGCAATGGATGCAAAGGCAAGCGACGTAATGGGTTTCATAGTGTCCTATCCGGCGACGTTAACCTTCCACTACCGGCGTGGCAGTGCCACGCCTTCAATTGACCCTGGCGTGCGAAGCGTTACTTTACCACGCCTGCGGTCGAGATTGCGACGCTCACGGTGGCTGGGGCAGAGCCTAAGCGATGCCCCGGTCGTTATCGGCCACCGCTTTCTCGTGGCAAAATGTCTTATTGTGGGCCGCATGAAGCACAGCCTTTGCAGCCTGACATCAGTCGCCTTGCGCGTCAGGTTCGGGTACGACGCCGGTCTCGACGGCCAGCCTGAATTCCTCCGGGCAAGCGTTCCAGGCACTTTGGTAGGTCGGCTCCAGCGGGACTTTGACATGCATGCCGTTGGCCAGGAAAAGCGGCATTTCCAGCAAAGGATCGCCAACGGCGACCGGCTCGACGTAGGCCGCCCGCTCGCCGCCGGTCTCATAGGAGGCGAGGATGCGGTCTTTCCCCACGGGAAAGTCGAATGGCTCTTCGATGATCTCGTCCCAGATTACTTTGTGGATACCTAACGGATCGCGCGGCGTGGGTGGAAACAGATCGACGATCAATAGGTGTACTCCCTGGCGGAGGAAGTCGATGGTTTTGCCTACGAAGTCCCGCAGCGCCGCACGGCTGTCCTTATTTCCCGGTGAGACGACTTCGATCACCGCGACAATGCGGCCGAGGTGGTGTTTGACGACGACCCGGTTGGCTCGAATCGCGTAAATCTCTTTCGACGTTCTGCGCATGATGCTCGTTACCGGGCGTTCCAGCGTCAGTACCCCGTCCCCATCGCCTTGTCGCGCTTGGTGAACGGGTATTCTCGTCTCCACAGTCAACACGTCCGTTTCTATGGGGCCGGATCGTTGTTCCACCAGAGCGGAAAGCCCCCTTGGTAGTCGTCCATGGTTCAACGTCCGAGCGATCTCGATCGTCCAGTCTTGATGAAAATGATGAAACAACCCGAAAGGCACACGGGTCCAATCGTGAATTGACATGGTTCATTTCCGAAGGATTCGACGAATCAGCGCGCGCTCGTAATTATATACGGCGAGCGGCCTGAACACGAACCCACACACTTCCCACAGCCGTTGCTCCACACGCGCCGACGTGTGCGACGCCATTTTTGAAAGGTCGTCTGCAGGACGATAGAACAGTCCCGAAGGGCCGGCAAAGTCTAGCCTGGGGCGTAAGCCGGCTTACGCCCCAGGCTACACTCTGCCGCCGCTGAGCGGCCAAATGCACGGGCCGCACCAGACCGCCATGATTCCTCCGTGATCACCAGCGTCGTGTCGCACGCCGGTAGAACGATACGAAGGCGACGCGGAACTTTGCTCGTGGCAATGGTGGGCCGGCGCCCGCTTCGCGGTCTTGTCCCACCCTACGGATTTACGAGCACCAGGCCGCTTTGGCTAGCCTGGTGAGCCTCACGCGCTCCAGCACGCACCCCGGCTCGCTTCGAATCGCGAGCGACCTTCCACCTGGACTTGTTCAAAGAACTTCTGAAGTTCCTCGAAATCGAAATCGTCGAATTCTCCATCCCTTAACTGGCGCATTCCCTCGTCGATGTGATCCAACAACTGTTGCCGCCGCTTCAAAAGCGCGACGGCCTCGTCAAGCGCCGCTCGCCGATCCTGAAAATCGCCTTTGGCGATCGCGAATTGAATGAATTGCTCGTTTTCCGGCGAAATATCGGTGTTCACGGTTCTAATCCCTCGGGGCTGACACGACATCTGAATCATAACACACCGAATCCCAGCAACTCAAGTCGGTCACTTGTGTAGGGCGAAGGCCGCGGTCGCAACCCTTAGTCCATTACCGCCGGCCGCTCCGATTGCAAATACGCGAACAAATCGCGGAGCTCCTGGTCCGACAGCAGGTCCAATATCCGCTCGGGCATCAGCGAGATCGACATCGGCGTCAGCTCCGCGAGATCCTCGCGCGCCAGCGTGGTGCGGGTGTTTTGGCTGTCGAGCAACGTGACCGTCTCCGGCGTGGAACCGGCCAGCAAGCCGTTGACGATCAGACCGTCGCTGGTCTCGGCGGAATAGGCGACGAATTCCGGCCGCACGACGGCGCTGGGATCGACGACGTTCGACAACAGCACCTGGAGATCCTTGCGGTCGGCCCCGGTCAGGTCCGGACCGATCTTGTTGCCCTCGCCGAAGAGCTGATGACAAATGCCGCAATGCTTGAGCGCCAAGGGCCTGCCTTTGGCCGGATCGCCTTTTCCCTTGGCCAGGATCTGGCCGATCGCCATGATCCGGCCCTGCTTTTCGCGCGTCGTCGCGGGGGCGATCTTGCCCCATATCGTTTCGATATGTCGCTCCAGATCGTCCGAACCGGTCGAATCAGGTCCATGATGCGCCAGCATTTGGCGCACCTGGTCCAAGGCGACCTCGCCAGCCGCGATGCTCCCCTTCTCGACCGCGTCGACCAAAGCCCGCGACCAGGTTACGCGGCTCGCCAATAGCGAGCGAACCCGCGCTTTCAGATCCGGCGACAGGTGCGCGTAACGATCGAGCAGCGTCCGGGCAATCGTGGCGTCGTCGTAGGGCTGGAGGGCCGAAAGGGCGGAAACCTGCACCGCGGGCGGCTCGCCGGTCGAGAGCAGCTCCAACAACTGGCCGACGCACTCGGGATGGCGCGTCGCGGCGAGAGTTTGCAAAAGGCCGATGCGGTCCCCTTCCGCCGCCTGGCGATCGCCAATCACGTCCAGCGCCTTCGGCAGCGCCTGTGGCAGCGAGAAACGAAGGGCGAGTTGCAGCACGGTCGGCTCGGCCGGTTCCTCGGCCAGCATCGAGGCGATCGTTTCGCTGAGCTCCGCGGGCGGCGCGTTCAATCGGCCGCCGGCCAATTGGAGGTCGATGGCGCCGATCAAGCGGTTCCGCAATCCGACGTTCGGTGCCAACCGGAGAAGCTGCGAGCAAGCGGTCCAGCCTAGTTCGATCTCCTCGCCGGCGTAGCGGCGAACCAACCGCTCGACGAGCGTGTCGCGAACCAGAGGGTGGTTCCATGCCTCCCTGTCCTGTACGAGTGCCAGTACCTGCGAGCGTTCGGAGACCGCCTTGTCTTCGACGGCCCACCAGAGCAAGAGAGGCAAATGAGGATCGGCCGCGTCCTCGTCGCGCCGGAGCATGCGTTCGACGATCGCCAGTGCCTGACGGCCAGGCAACCGCTTCGCGGTACACGCCAGTTGACTGCGGACGGCCGGATCGGCTTCGCTGGCGGCCAGTTCGACAAACTTCGCTTGCAACGCTTCCTGCGCCTCCCCGTCGTCGCCCGCCAGTCGAACGGTCCAAGCGCGCACGGCCGCCGACGGGTGATCGAGGAGCTTGGCCGCCGACGATTCGTCGAAGCCACCGCTGGCGTACATGGCCCAAACGGCTTCGAGTGCCAAGGGCGCATGAGGGTCGTTCCAGATCCATGGTTCAAGTTCCGCGACGAGCGAGACGTCGCGGCGCTCGCCGAGGATCCGCCGGGCTTCGCGCGAGTACCAGGCGTTCGGGTGCCCGAGCAGCTTCAACAGATCTCGCCCGGCACGTGCTTCCAATTCCAGCGGCGCCATCGGCTTGGGATTCGTGCCTTTGGGCACGAAACGCCAAATGCGCCCGTCGCGGCGGCTGGGTGGATACCATTGGCTGCGATCCTTGGGGCTGGTGTGGCTGATGTTGACGTCGCACCAATCGGCGGCATACAGCGCGCCCTCGGGTCCGACCAGGCAATCGACCGGCCGGAACCAGACGTCGGACGAGACGGCGAAATCTTCCTGGAAGTGCGTCTCGAACGTCGAGCCTTGACGCACCAGGCGGCTGGCGCGCATGGCATTGGCCCGCAGGTTCGGGTAAATGCAAACGCCGTCGAAGCGGTCGGGAAGCAGCCCGCCTTGGTAAATCACGCAGCCGCCAGTCAGAGCGCTGCCCAGGAAGCCGACGTGTTTGACGGGATTGAAGTAACCGAAGGCGAACGGATTGTGGAGTGGCCCGTGTTTGCCGAAACCCTTGATGTAATAGGCCCCTTGGACGTGGTGGCACAGCGGCTCGGTAGTGTTGCCGCCGGCGAAAAGCTGCCCCTCGCGGTCGAAGTCGATGCCCCAGGTGTTGCCGCCCCCTTCGGCGAACAGTTCGAACCGCTTCGTGGGGACGTGGTAGCGCCAGATGCCTTGCTGAAACTCGATCCCGCGAATGTTGGCAGTGACGGTACTCCCCTGGGCGCCGTAGAGCCAGCCGTCGGGACCCCAAGTGAGCGAGTTGGCGAAGGCGTGGGCGTCTTGCGTGCCGAAGCCCGTCAGCAGCACCTCGGGGTCACCGTCGGGCAGGTCGTCATGGTCGCGGTCGGCGTAGAACAAGAGGTACGGAGGTTGAGCGACGAACACGCCGTCGTAGCCCAACGCCATGCCCGACGCGAGATTTAGCCCGGTGAGAAACTGCTTAGCCAGGTCGGCCCGACCGTCTCCGTCGGTGTCTTCGACGATCGTGATGCGATCGTCCCCCGTGGGGCCCCGCGGGGGAGGCTCGGGAACACGATCGTACTTGGTGCGGAGGTACTGGTCGACCTCCGTCGGCTTGAGCCCGTTGGGGATCGGGTACTGGATGTATTCGAGCACCCAGAGCCGGCCACGGTGGTCGAAGCTCAAGCTCACCGGCTGTTCGATCAGAGGTTCGGCGGCGAAGAGCTGGATTTCCAGGCCATCGGCAACCTCGATGCTTTTTGCCGCGACGGCAGGCGCGGGGGCGGTCTGATCAGTGTTGTTTTGGCTTAAAGCCGATTGCGAAGAACACGCGAGGCAACAACCAATGATCGCCGAGACGGGCGTGGAGCGCTGGAGGAAGTGTCGCATGGAGATGGACTCCTGGCTGAGCGGCCGCGGCCAAGTTCCTGCATCGTAGAACGGAATTCATTCCGTTTCCC
>DATLQY010000600.1:0-3861 GCA_035534975.1 Pirellulales bacterium | reverse complement strand
CACCAGGATGATCCCGGTCGCGGCGGCGTTGGCGTGGAAATCGCGCGTCGGCCGCGATAGCCAATTGAACATCTGAATCGGCAGCACCATGAACGGCGACTTGAGCCAGTCGAACGACAAATACGGCGGTTGGGCTTGCAGCGGTGACGGCGGCAGGAAGGCGATGAACGTCAGGGCGCCGATCGTGATCAAAGGCGCCGTCTCGCCGATCGCCCGCGAGAGGCCGATGATCACCCCCGTGGCGATTCCGGCCGAGGCGCAGGGCAACAAATGGTGCCAGGTGACTTGCCATTTCGTCGCGCCCATGGCGTAGGCCGCCTCGCGAATGCTCGGCGGCACCGCCCGCAACGACTCGCGTGTCGCCACGATGACGATCGGCAGGATCAAGACGGCCAACGTCAGCCCCCCGGCCACGACGCTCGGCCCCAAGCCCAGGGCGTAAACGAACAGTCCCAGGGCCATCAAGCCATAGATGATCGAGGGGACGCCGGCCAGATTGGCGATGTTGATCTCGATGATCGTCGTGATTCGGTTTTTCGGCGCGTACTCTTCCAAGTACACGCCGGCGGCCACCCCCAGCGGCACGGCCACCAGGGCCGTGACCAGCATGACCAGCAGCGTCCCGACCCAGGCGGAAAGCACCCCCGCCCGTGCCGCGGCGCGCGACGGAAAGCTGGTGACGAATTGCCAATTGATCCGCGCCAAACCATCGAATGCCAGGTCCGCCAGCAAGAGCGCCAACGTCACCAGGCCGATCAGTGTACAGCCGATCCCCAGCACCTTGAATGCCAGATCCTGCCGGCGGCGGCGCAAGACGACTCGCTGAACGGGGTCCATGCTAGTAGGCCTCTCGGAACCGTTTGCGGAGCCAGTACCCGACGATGTTGAATCCCAACGTCATCAGGAACAGCGTCAATCCGGCCGCGAAAATCGACTGGTAACCGATGGTCCCGTGCGGCAGGTCGCCGAGACTGACCTTCACGATATAGGCGGTCACGGTCTCGGCCGGCTCGAGCGGGTTGAAGGTCAAGTTGGGTTGCATGCCCGCCGCGATGGCCACGATCATGGTCTCACCGATGGCCCGTGAAATGCCCAGGATATAGGCCGAAGCGATCCCCGACAATGCCGCCGGGTACACCACCCGAAACGACGTGACGACGCGGTTGGCCCCCAGCGCGAACGATCCTTCGCGCAGGATCATGGGCACGGCCCGCATCGCGTCTTCGCTGAGCGACGTCACGTAGGGCACGATCATGATCCCCATCACCAGCCCCGCGCTCAGCATGCTGAAGCTCGGCAGGCCGGGCACGACCCTCTGCAACAACGGCGTCACGAACAACAGCGCGAAGTAGCCGTAAACGACGGTCGGCACGGCGCTCAGCAACTCCAAGAGGGGCTTCACTCCCTCGCGCAAGCGTGGCGGCGCAAACTCGCTGAGATAGATGGCCACAATGGTCCCAATCGGCAGCGCCACCAAGAGCGCCACGCCCGTCGTCACGAGCGTGCCGGCGACCAACGGGAGAATGCCGTACCGCGCGTTGGCGAACCCTGGCGTCCAAAGCGTGTCGGTCAGGAAGTCGCCGAGCGACACGTGGGCGAAGAACCTCGCGGATTCGACCAGGAGGATGCCCACGATCCCCGCGGTGATCAGCACCGAAGACGAGGCGGCCAGGAACAAGAGCGTCGCGATGCCGCGATCGATCCAAGCCCTAAGGCGCCGCCGCGCCATCGCCCCGGTGGAATGCCAGGCCAAATCGTCCATGGCCGGCCGGCCTTCCGAACCACCGAGCGGTTTACCGAGACCGGCCATCGACGACCCGCTTTTCGTGCTAGACATGCGAAGGGTGCGCGGCGAACAGGATTTCTAATTCGACTTCGGTTCCCGCTGGAAGATCTCGTCCACCGCCAGGCCGACCTCGGGCACTCCGCCGAAGCCGCTGCCAACCTTGAGAGCGGCGAAACGCTCGAGGCCCATTTCATAGCCGCGATCGGGCAGCGGCAGGTAATGGACTTCGGTCGACAGTTCCTTGGCGTTGTTCAGGTAAAACTCGACGAATTCCTTGACCGCGGGCCGCTCGGCGCTCTTGAGGCTGACGTAGATGAACAAGGGGCGCGAAAGCGGATTGTACTTTCCGGCAAGCACGTTTTCGAGGCTCGGCTCGATCGGCCCTAGCTCATCCTTCTCCCAGTCGATGGCCACGGCTTTGAGCTTGTCGGTGTTCTGCGAGTAATACGCGAACGGAAGGTATCCGAGCGCGTGCTTGTTGCCGGCGATGCCTTGGACCAGCACGTTATCGTCCTCGCTCGCCGTGAAATCGCCCCGGCTCATCTTCGCCTTGCCGACGACGGCCTCCGTGAAATAGTCGAACGTCCCCGAATCAGCGCCGGCGCCGAACAAGGTGAGCTCTTCGTCGGGCCAGTCAGGGCGGATCTGGTTCCAGCGGGTCACCGTTCCCTGCGCCGACGGCTCCCAAATTCGTTTCAGTTCGTCGACGGTGATCGCGTCGACCCAATCGTTGGACGGATGGACCGCGACCGTCAGCGCGTCGAAACAGATCGGCAACTCAACGTATTCGATGCCGTTTTCCCTGGCAAGGTCCATCTCCTCTTTGAGAATCGGGCGCGAGGCGTCGGAGACGTCGGTTTCGCCGACACAGAACCTCTTGAATCCGCCGCCGGTTCCCTTGATGCCGACCGTCACCTTCACGCTCCCATTCTTGGCCTTTTGAAACTCCTCCGCCACGGCCTCGGTGATCGGAAAGACCGTGCTTGATCCGTCGATCTTTACGATATCGGCCCCAGTCGAGGTGGAAGTCGAGGAGGAGGTCGCAGCGGGCTTGGCCGGGCCTGGGTTGGCCGCCGGGCTACAGCCAACGGCGGCCAATGCCGCCGCCAGGGCGAATGGCTGGCAAACCGATTTGAGGATCAAGGTAGCTAACTCCTTATTTCGCGAGGCCATCGGAGCCTTTCTAACGATTGAGATTTGCGCTGTCACGATAGCCGAGAATTATTAGGTTTCCATTAGGGCGCCATGAAAAATTGGGTGAATACCCTGTGGCGGCACTGGACGACGGGTGGCGCGAGAAAGTCTAACGGGACTTTTGGTCCCGCCTAACAACCTTCTCACAGGTGTTTGCTAGTATCGCGCCCTTGAAAAGGACGTCAAAAGGAGATGCTGCGATGGAGATCGTTCAACGTTCGGTGCCACGAACCGTCCAGGGCGTCGATCCTACTCCCGACGAGATCCGACAGCGCTGCGCGGAAATCCGCGCCGCTTGGAGCGACCACGAGTGCCGCCGTCGAGCCGGTATCAGGCCGATCGGTCGGACGGTGCGAGCGCCCCACTTTCGGGTCGTGTCGCCGCGCGGCAGTAGGTTGCCGTCGTTTCGAGCCATGTAGCTCATGGTGGGCGGCAGTGGAGCTTGCCAGAACACGGCCTTCACGATAACGCTTCGTGTCGCCCCTCGACCGACGAGCTCAAGGCCCTTTTTTCTTGACGGGCAAGCACGTGCGGCGTTTCGAGCTGAACGCTAACGAGGCTGGAAAGCCTAACCTACGACGCTGACGCTGGGCAGCGGCCATGCTGACGCTCGCTGACGCTGGCCATTCGATCGCGCCGCGATCGCGGCGACGTCACAAACCAATGAGCGGCAGCATGTTACGCGCGGCGGACAGGATCGTGCTGACGCTGCTGACGCTGCTGACGCTGCTTTCCTTAACTTCTCGCCAGGGGGGGATACCCGGCACAGGAAGGATGAAGGCGGAAGGATGAAGGATGAAGCGAAATCGCCGCGAGAGCGGGGGGCTTGCCTGGATAACTGGACATTGGTAGTATTATCGATGGGGCTCATCTTGCAGAAC
>DATLQY010000599.1:0-3387 GCA_035534975.1 Pirellulales bacterium | reverse complement strand
GATGAGCTTACGCGTTGCTGACTTTCTGGCACTCAAGCAGGTCCAAGGGGCGGCGCCCACTGGCACACTCCCATCCGGCTTTGGCCGGGCAAAGAATGTAATTCTGCTCTACCTATTTGGCGGCCCCAGCCACCTGGAGTTCTGCGACCTCAAGCCCGAGGCGCCCGTCGAAGTTCGCGGCGACCTCAAGCCCATTCCCTCGACGCTGCCGGGCTGCGATGTCTGCGAGCACTTGCCTAACGTGGCTCGCGTTATGGACCGTGTCACCGTGGTCCGTTCGCTTTCGCACCATTGGAACTTCCATGGCATGCAATGGGCCACCACCGGAATGCCCGAAAGCTCGATCCCGCTGGAGGAGACACAGCGTAACCCCCTCCACTGGCCGTATCTGGGCTCGGTGTACACGTTTCTCAAGCAGCAGGCGGTAGGGCCCAAGCCCGCCGGTGCCGTGCCCGACAACCTGATCCTGCCGTTCTTGCTCAGCAGCAGGCGGCCAGCGGCATTCTATGCGCGGCCGCACGCCGCTTACCTGGGCGACGCCTTCGACCCGATCTGGGGCGAATTCCGCGGAGAAGCGACGAAGAGCATGTTACGCATGTCAACGGGTCCGGCGGCAATGATCCGCGATCCGTACCTTGGAGTCATGCCTGAGGGGAGGTTCGAGATCACGCCCGACGCCGAAGTGCCCCAGGACATGACGCTCGACCGGCTCGATCGCCGCCGTTCGCTGTTGTCGCAGCTCGACGAGACACGCCGCGCGTTCGACGATGACATGGCCGTGCGAACCGTCGGACGGCACCGCGAGACGGCCTGGTCGCTTTTGAATTCGCAAGCGATCCGCGAGGCCTTCGACCTGGGGCGAGAACCGGATCTGCTGCGCGACGCCTACGGCATGACACTCTTTGGCCAGGCCGCGCTTCAAGCACGGCGGCTGGTCGAGGCCGGCTGCCGCTTCGTGACCGTGATCTGGGACGAGTACGGTCAGCTCAACGCCGGCTGGGACACACACGTCGACCACTACAACCGCTTGAAGAACGACCTGCTGCCCGGCTTCGACCTGGCTTTTTCGGCTTTGATTCGCGATCTTGAGGAGCGTGGGCTCTTGGACGAGACGCTCGTGCTGGTCATGAACGAAATGGGGCGCACGCCCAAACTGCAAGGCAATGGGCGCGGGCATTGGGGACGTGCCTACACCAACCTGTTGGCCGGAGGCGGAGTGACTCGAGGCAACGTGATCGGCAAGACCGACTCGATTGGCAGCGACCCTGTCGACCGGCCGCTGACCGCCAAAGACATACTCGCCACGGTCTACCACCTGCTGGGCATCGACCCTCACACACTTTTGGCCGACCGGCTCAACCGGCCGGTCCCGCTGGTGGCCTATGGCGACATCGTTCCGGAGATGTTGGCGTAGGGTGGGGACCGCCCACCAGTTCAACTATTCGTAAAACCAAACAGAGAGTAGCCTCCAGCGAAGCTTTCTCGCGCGGCGGAAGAACGTAGCCATGAAAGTGGCGATTGACATCCAGCTTGGGCTCCACCGCGGGCGCGTCCAGGCCCGACGGCTCTTGGGCACGAGCACCGACGGCCATGCCTACGAGTCCGACCAGCCAATGCATGGCAAGTTGTCGCATGGCATCATTCTCCCGAATGATTTAGAAAGTCAGGCTGGAAAGCTCGCTCTACGACTTCTACCATACTCGTCGGCGGTCTTAAGCGCCGCGTGTACTTGCCGCGGCGAAACAGGGCACGGTTCATGGTGCATCGTCTCGCCTTCAGCGCAGGCTCGCTCGGCGACGATCAGCAGGTCGTCGTCGGTCACGTTCGTCAGGCCAACTTGTGCCAGCGTGGTCGGCAATCCGACTGCTTCGCAAAAACGGTAGACCTCGTCGACGAGCGCCTTGGGGCGATCGGCGAGGAACAGCCCGGTGAGAACGCCGATTGCCACCTTCTCGCCGTGGTAGAAATCGTGCGTGCCGGCCAGTTGCGTCAGCCCATTGTGGATCGAATGGGCCGATGCCAGGCCGCCGCTCTCGAATCCCAAGCCGCTGTGCAGTGTATTGGCTTCGACCACGTGCGACAGCGCCGGCGTGACGACCTTCATCCGGCACGCCACGACGGCCGCCTCGCCGTACTCCAGAATCGTGTCGTAGCAGAGCCGGGCCAGCGCGTAGGCCGCCAGCGTGCCGACGCCACCGCATTGGTTTGGGGCGTGGGCCTGGCGGCACGAGTCAGCCTCGAACCAGGTGGAGAGGGCGTCGCCCATGCCGGCGACCAGGAACCGTAAAGGGGCCGCGGCGATCACGGCCGTATCGACGAGCACCAGGTCCGGGTTGCGGGGCAGAAACAGGTACCGCGAAAACGTGCCCTCGGCGGTATAGATCACCGCGACGGCGCTCGTCGGCGCGTCGGTGGAGGCCACCGTAGGCACGATGGCCACGCGTGCGCCGACGGCGTGAGCGACCGCCTTGGCTGTGTCGATCACCGTTCCGCCACCCAGGCCAATGACCACGTCGCACCGCTTGCCGGCCGCGACCGCCTGAAGGCGTTCGATTTCGGCGTCGGAGCATTGGCCGCCGAATCGTTCGACCGCGAGGTGGAGCTTCTCACGCCAGGCGGGCAGGTAAGCGGGGACGATGGACCGTTCCGCCGTACCGCCCGCGATCAACAATGCGGTATTGCCGAGCTTCGCGACCTCGTCGCCCAACTGGGCCAAAGCGCCCTCGGCTTGCACGTACCGCCCTGGAAAAACCGCCGTCTGTCGCATAACGCTCTCCACGATTTTTGGGCATTATACGGCAATGGGCATTCGCATTCTTTCCGCTGTCGCCCGAGATTGCCTGTTTTCATTCAAATAAACGAAGGTCCGTTTTTCATCGTCACCATCGTCACGATCGTCACTCACCATCGTCACGCATCGTCACTCACTATTTCAGGGGTGTCACGTAGATGGGCGCTTTTGGACTGCGGTGATTCATCACCGCTTTTTTCTTGTCGCGACGGCAAATCACAGGCCACGCGGTGGCACGCATGCGATCTCGACACGTTTTAGAAACAGGGGGGACACAACTGTCCGCACTGTCCGCATTGACCACCTCGTCAACGCAAATGTCCTTATTGCAAGCAATTACGCCGTTAGTTGGTGCGGACAGTCGTCCTTTTTTCAACTGTCCGCAACTGTCCGCAACTGTCCGCACTGTCCGCACTGTCCGCATAAATACCATGGTTGGGTGATATGGGTTGTTTGGTGGTCCCGTAAGATGCCCTCATCTTGCCCGCGACCCACTGCGCGGGGTGCCCTGGTTTCGCGTTGGTTTTCTGGTTCACGTCGGCCGTCCTGCGCGAGTTGAGCACCTTGCTCCGCCAGTTGAGCACCTTGCCCCGCGA
>DATLQY010000598.1:0-3707 GCA_035534975.1 Pirellulales bacterium | reverse complement strand
CCCGCGCGCGGGCCTATTTCGACAACGACGAAGTGCGGCTGATGGTCGCTTCCTTCGCCCTGATCTTCGGCTTTCACGGCGCCGGACGCGGCAACCTGGTCGGCCCGGCACTGACCGATATGGCCGCCTTCGTCGACGCCTGCATCGTCGAGCTGGCGCGCCGCTGCGGCGGTTCGCACCCGGTGGCCCTGGCCCTGCGCCGCTGGTCGCAAGAAATCGCCGCGTTGGCCGAGGGCGAGTCGCTCGACCTGCGGCCGGCCGACTATTTTTACCAACTGCTGGCCCTCGAACCATTCGCCGGTTTCGTCCGCGACGAAAACCGGGCCCGCAATCTGGCGATCTTGTCGCAACTGCTGAACACTTTCCAGAACTATTACCGCTGCAGCATCGTCACGTTCAAGAACCGCGAGTACCTGCGGTTCCACCTGTTCAACAGCTTTCTGTGGTTGCTCCACGACGGCGGCATCAACGAGTACGAAGACCCCAACCAGCCGTTCCCCAAGGGGCACGTGCAGGTGCTCACGATCCACCAGGCCAAGGGGTTGGAGTTCCCCGTGGTCGTCGTCGGCTCCCTCGACAAGCAGGTCTCCACCTCGAAGCAGATCGACCGCGACTTGCAACCCTACTATGCGCGCCCGCCCTTCGAGCCGGAGGGGCGTATCACTAAATTCGACCGCATGCGGCTCTTCTACGTGGCCTTTTCGCGGCCCGAGAAGCTGCTCGTGCTCACGGCGCACGCGCCCCCTAAGGACCATTTCAACCCGATCTGGCAAGGCTTGCCGCAGTGGCCCTACGTGAAAAAGGAGTTGCTGGCCGCCCAGTCGTTCGCCCTGCGCGAGCGAATGCCGGTCAAACGATCGTTCAGTTTCACGGGCGACCTCAAGGTCTACGAGACTTGCCCGCGCCAGTACCAGTTTTTCCGAGAATACGATTTCACCCCATCACGGTCCGCCGTCATCTTCTTCGGCCTGTTGGTGCATCAGACGATCGAGGAAATCCACCGCCTGGTGCTCGACGGCGAGCTGGCCGAGCTCGACGAGCAGCGGATTCGCGTCCTCTTCGACCGCACGTTTGCATTCTTGACCTTGGCCGACGTGCGGCCCATCGGGCCCGCGGCCAAGGAAGGCGCCTTCCGCCAGGTGATGAACTACTTCCGGCAGAACCACGACGAGATGCGGCGCGTCGTCGAGACCGAGGTTGACGTCTCGGTCGAAAAAGATGGCTACATCTTGACGGGCAAGGTCGATTTGTTGCTGGGGGGCGACGGCAAGCTGGAGCTGCTCGACTTCAAGACCTCGCCCAAGCCACTCGACTCGCCCGAGCTGCTGGCCGGCTACGAACGGCAACTCTGCACCTACGCGCACATCCTCGAAAAGCGTTACGGCAAGCGGCCCGAGCGATTGCTCTTGTATTGGACGAGCGAGGCCCACAAACGCGACGCACTGATGGAGTTTCCTTACCGGCCCGAGTTGGTCGCCGCCGCGGCGCGGGTTTTCGACTCGGTCGTCGGCAAGATTCAGGCAAAAGATTTTCAGATCGTGATGGTGCCGGAGAAGGGAATCTGCAAGGAGTGCGATTTGCAGAGCTTTTGCATGGCGGATGGAACGATTCGAACCACGGCGGGCGGTTCGCGCCATCGCCGCGTGGAGGCGTAAGAACCTTGACGCAGCATCGCATGATTGCCCATTCGAACGCGATTGACCCCGTCGAGCTTGCCTCGATGGTGGTTCACCATCCAGGAAAGCACGGCGGCACGCCGTCCGCCCTGAAAGGGCGCGCTGCGATAGCCAGGGGCGAAGCCCCTGGTTTGCGCAAATCATGGACCGTTGTAAGCCCCAACGGGGCGCGCTGGGCGTTCTGGCGCCGCGGCGGTCAGCGCGCCCCGTTGGGGCTTTACGACCTTTGGCGCGAGTTCGCGTACCAGGGGCGTTGCCCCTGGCTATTGCAGCGCCGCACCTTCGGTGCTATTTCCATCGCCGGCCGCCCAAGGCGGCCCGGTCGCCCCATCGCCCGCACCTTCGCGTGCTCCTTGCGCGGAATCGGCATTCACTCATCACCGTGCGGGCCCGAATGAAACTCAAGCAAGCCATCCTCGACGTTCTTGGCCGCGATACGCTGCGGGCGATCGTCGAAGGGTTGGAGCTCGGCGACGTCGATCGGCGCAGCGTCGCCGACATGGCGGCGGGCTTGTCGCGCGCTCACCGCGCGACGGCCGAGGCGATGCTCGAATTCCTCAGCGAGGTCGAGGTCAAGGCCGTCTGCGAACGTTACGGCCGCCCCACGACGGGCCGGCGTGCCGACCTGATCAAGAAGCTCGTTCGACACGATCGTCGGGCCCAGGAGCGGCGCGCCGCAGCGCGAGAAACGGGCGGAACCGCCACAAAGGAAACGGAACCGGCGCCGATTTCACGAAAGGAGTCAACGAAGATGGACGATCCAGATCCGCAGCCACTTGCTCCGCCTCCACCGCCACCGCCGCGGGTCGAGCGGCTCCCCGACCCGCCGCCGGGCATGCTCCGCGTGGCTCGCACGGAGTTGGTCTGGCCCGGCAAGTACAACGACGACGGCACACGCAAGGAAGTGCCGCGAGTCAGTCTGCCGTTCCAGGTCATCGAGACGATCAACGAGAGCCGTGCGACCCGGCAGACCAAAGCCGACCGCAACCCCAGCCTATTCGATATTTGGGACGCCAAAGAAGGTGACAGCTTTGAGGATGGATGGAAGAACAAACTCATTTGGGGCGACAACTTACTTATTATGGGCTCCTTGCTCGAGAAGTTTGCGGGCAAGATCGACCTGATCTACATCGATCCGCCGTTCGCCACAGGGGCCGATTTCTCGTTCACGACGCAGGTTGGCGATTCTTCCGTCGATGTCACTAAGGAACCGTCCATCCTGGAAGAGAAAGCATACCGCGACACCTGGGGACGGGGTATCGACTCGTATCTCGAGGTCATTGCAGAACGGCTGGCGGTGATCCGTCCGTTGCTTGCGCCCAAAGGGGTTCTTTACGTGCATCTCGGCCCAAACGTGGCCAGCGAGATCAAATTGATCTGCGAGGAAGTCTTTGCCACGGCAAGCCCCTCTGGAGAGATTATCTGGAAGAGAACGACAACACACTCCGACTCGCATTGGTGGGGAACGGTCCATGATGTAATCCTGTATTTTACTGCGGGGGACACATTCACCCATAACCTGATTCACAGGCCCTACACTGACGAATACATCGCTCGGTATTACGGGCAAGTTGAGAAGTCAACGGACCGTCGTTTTTCCGCCGGCGATCTCACGGCAACTGGGACACGATCAGGATCATCCGGTATGCCGTGGCGCGGCTTCGACCCACGCTCAAAAGGGGCTCATTGGAAGTACACAACCGAGAGGCTTGACGCTTTAGATGAAGAGGGGCGTATTTACTGGCCGCCTGGAGGCGGGTGGCCTCGCTATAAGCGTTATCTGGACGAGATGCCTGGAATAGTCGTTGGAAACGTTTGGGAGGATATTTCTCCCGTGAACTCGCAGGCAAAGGAGGACACCGGTTACGACACACAGAAGCCCGAGGCGCTTCTTGAACGGGTTATCAAGGCATCGTCGAACGAAGGCGACCTTGTCGCCGATTTTTTCTGCGGGTCGGGGACAACGCTCGCCGTTGCAGAGAAGCTTGGCCGCAGATGGATCGGATGCGACCTTGGGCGTTTCGGGGTCCA
>DATLQY010000597.1:0-5458 GCA_035534975.1 Pirellulales bacterium | reverse complement strand
CGCCGCCGGCCGATCCCGACCCAGAGGCTGCGCGGACGGTACTTTGACTTGCGCTGGGCGGCTTGGTAGTTTTAGCAGAACAGTGTACCTGACGGAGACGCTTGCCGAGTGGTTTCGACAGCGCCCAGATTTGCGTTTGCGATTTGCCGTCCCGATCCAGCGTGATGGGAACACCGTCGAGCTTCACGGCTGGTACGAGATGCACGTCTTCCGGCTCCCTGAACCGGGGCCAAGCTCGCAGTCGGCCGGCGATGACACGACGTCGCTTACGCCGAGACAATTCCTGTTTATGCGCAGGTGGCTATGGCTGATCCCAACGACACTTTGCTCTGGATCGGGCTTCGCGAGATTTCGAACGAGACGGAGGAGCACTTTGGTGAACGTGCTCATTGCCTCGTCGATCTCTACAACGATTGGCTAGACGTTTGGGGCTCGTTCGCACCGGCGTATTCCCCGGACTTACCGTTGACGAGCCTGGTCGCGGCCGATTTTTTCAGTCTCGGCAAGGACCTGCACTGGCTTTATCGCCTGCTGCTTTGGGGGAATTACCCGCTCGTCAGCCGCACGCTTCGGTACGACTGGGAGCTTATGTTCCGGGCGTACTACGTGGACGTGTTTCAGCCGAGCGTTCCCGGCGACACAGACCTGCCCGGAAGCTCCATTGACGATAAGGTGCAATGGCTTGAGGCGCGCGGACCGAGCTTACACCTTCACTCGCTCATCGTGCCAATCCTGAACGCGATTCTTCCCGACGACCAACGCGAGCACTACAAGCGGATCTGGCGGAAGTTGAACAAGCACGTGCATCCCACCAAGATTCTTCGCGACAAGATGTTCGACGAGTCCGCATTGGCTGTGCGTGATTCGTTCGACAAGGAATGGGCTGAAGAGGCGCTTGACGACGCGTGCCAGGTGTTTGACCTGATCTGGCTGATGACGTTGGGTCGGTTTCCCAAGTGCGTGCCCTTGCTGGGGGGGCCGAGGTTGTTCCGGCATACCCCGAGAACTGCTCGGCTGTTACCGGCTGTTACGTGAACCGTTGCAGGCGACCAAGGCGTTTAGTAACTTAGGATAACTGGCGTCGGCACCGCGTATAGCTTCGGCTCGGAACCGCCCGGGACGAAGGCAGCCACCTGGTGAGCGACACTGGTCGTTCGCCCTGGGAGGGTTGTCTCATGAATCACGTCAATCGCGTCCTTGTCCTTGACAGGCTTCGGCCCTCTGTCCACCCTTCAGGGTGGGGTTCCCTTGCTCGTCCACCGTAGCAACGTAAGGTTCTGAGTCGCTCATACCCGCGCGCAAATTCATCAGCAAGGTGGGCCATCTTCATCGTCACGGGGCTGCTGGAGTCCGGGGCTGGGAGGCTGGAATTCGGTGGCGGCTGAAATTCGGTGAGCCGGAGTAGAAATGCCGATTTCCCAGGGAAATTGGGGTGACGATGGTTGTACTATTCAAGCAGACCGCGCTTCCGCAGCGAACTCTTCAAATGATTGAGCGTTGGGTGCTTCTTCGCCAGATTTGCCGCGTGACGGCGAGCAAGCTTGTCACCCTCGTCGCCGCCGACGGCCTCGCGTAGATCATGGAGAATTTCCGCGGCCGCCTTGTAGTTGTGCGTTCCTCCGGCATCGACAAGCCGCTCCGACTCGCGAAGCCATCTGTCGGGGTTCTTGAGCATTTCCTTCATTCGGTCGGTGCGTTCGCGATCAGCCTTTGCCGCTTCTCGTTTGGCCTTTGCCTGGGCCTTGCGAACTTGCTTTGCGTCTTCATCGACTCGCAGAGCCGCGGTTTTCTGCAACAGTTTGTCGAAGGTTCGCTGCTTGTCGCTCGTCGGCCAACCGTCTGGAGTCTGCGAATCGCGAATCGCGGCGAGTAAGCGGGCCTTCTCGCACGCCGTGTCGCCGATCAAGAACCGCAGCAGCATGTCTTTCGCTTGCTGCTCGTCGAGGGTATTGACCCATCGGGCGGCATGATCCTGTGATTCATCCGTCGGAGCGGCATTCACGTCCTTCCCGGCAGCGACAAGCAAGAGCGGATCGAGGCCGAAGAACGTTAATATCTCACCCCCGTAAGTTGCCGATTCGGCAATGCCATGCGGCACGGGCGGCTCGATCATCTCCTCGGGATCGTTGTAATCGTCGTCCGCCGCACACAACCAAAGCAAGTACAGGGCACGCAAGTCACCACTGATCAATCGCTCGCGAACATGTATCGCTGCGTCGAGATACTTCTGCGTTTCCCACACCTCGGCAAGGTCGCCCGCCTCGTGAAAGGGATGCAGGGTCAGGATTCCGCCGCTTCCCTTGGCATCACTTTTCCAATTGAGTCGCTCGCCGCCAACGTATTTCGACCAGACACTTTTGGCAAAGGGCATTCCACGCGGCAAGCGCAGCTTGATTTCGCGGCTGCCGTAGTTTGTATATTGCAGGTTAACGTCATAACCTCGCCGGAGCAAGCCATCGACATCGCCGCGGAAGGAACTGTAATGGTACTCGACTGAGAGCGACCATCGTGACACTTCGGCACGCGTGGACTGTCGCTGCGCGAACGCTAACTGCTCGTCGCTGAGCGGACCGTCAACGGCCTGGAAGACCAAGTATTGGTATTCGCTCACGACCCGCCCCGTAGCTCTGCCAGTTCCTTGTCACAAATAAACCCAAGACGGTCGGCAGCTTGCATGTCGCCAGCCCACTTGACGGCCTCGTCTCCGCCAGCGGCCTTGACGGCACGAATCACCGGCTTCAGACACTGGCTGATCTCGTCGGTCATCAATCCTTCGTCGCTGCATTCGACTTGATAGCTGGCGTTTTTCATCAGCTTGATCGCAAGCGACTTCGCGTCCGCAAGATGGCTCAGCTCGACAAGCTGCGAGAGCCCCTTCTGCACGTCGGCATAAGCTTGCCAATCCACATCGAAGTTGTGGTTCATCATGCGTTCATCGAAATCGGTCGCGCGATCGATGGCGGACGACACGTCGGCGACGAGCAGATCCACCGGTTTTTCGATAGTCAGCTGGTCTTCTAATTCTCGCGAGACAACGGCGTGCTCCTTGGCGATCGCCAAGATCATCGCGACCAACTCCGCCTTGGTCCGCTTGTGAAGCTCCTTTTCGATCAGCGGAAAGCGGTCGCTTTTCGCAGGCTTGCGAGGTTTCTTCGTTGCTTTCTTCACCACGTTGGCAGTCCTTTCTTCATGCGCCGAGTGGCTTTTGTCGCGTCGAATTGCGCGGGGTCAAACGGGCCGTTCCATTCCAGGAGTTCGCCGTACTCGCTGTGATTCGGATTGGTGATCGCCTCGACATGGCGAAACCGGTGGCCGGATTTGACCTCTGCAACCCCCTTTTTGTCAAACGGTTGCGATGATTCAGCTCACCACGCCGCCAATTTCGATTGGATCTTGGACAAATCCCACGAGAACACAAACCTGGCGCAAAGCATTGCCACCAAACGAGAAAAGCTCAGCGCCGGAAACGACGATGGGCATTCTGTCTCGTCAAGTCGGGGCGATCTGGATTTGGTGCCGTAATCTGCTTCGGTCCGACACACCGACGCGCGCCAGGCGGCCCGCCCTTCGCCAACCTCGTTGGCCTCCGTGAGCGCAGCCGATCAGGAGCGCAGCGATCTTCCCGGCGCGGCGCTTGCGCGTCGGCGCTGGCCTGGGCTTGGCCGCGCCGATCTGAAGGGCCCAGCCTGGCCCAGGCCGCCCGCGGCCGGGTTGGCGCGCTCCTGACCTACTGACCGCTGCCATGACTCGGAGTATCGCCGCCCAGATCAGAAGGTTGTAGCCGTCGATCAAGAGCGGCCGGCCCGCGATTTGCCCGATGGCCGCTTGCCGTTCGCGTCGGCGACGCAGCGACTCGTCGGAGCAGGCCGCGCGCGCGACGGCGACTCGCTGCCGCTGGGCGAGACGGTGGCGATCTCCCACCAGTTTGAGCGCTGAAGCGCCCGGATAGGCCACCGCGTTGGGCTCACTGATCGAAAGCGTCAGCTCGAGTTGGCCGGCGAACTGGGTGTCGTGGTTGGCGGCGGGGGTGGCAAGGGCGGTCATGAATTGGTCCTTTCGCTTTTGTGGGGTGCGTCGTACGAGACCGCAGCAAACGCACGCCGCGTGCCAAGAGTGACTTCCCGCGCGGAATTCGCGCGAAAGGGCTGAATTCCGGGCAATTCGATTACCGCCGCGAAAGCCGCGCATGGGCTGGCTGGTCGAGAAACTGAAATCGATTTGTGAAGCGACAGATGAGGTTGTGCTCACTCGTGGTGTCTCGGCATTTTGGAAGGATGGGTGATTTCTTTGACTTGGAGACGAACGCTGGATACCGTGTACTGGAACCGCTCGCTGGTCGCGGGGACTGCCACGATTCGGGCGTCGTCGGTCGCACAGGTGGAGGAATACGTTGGCGGAAATTCCAGGACTCGATCTTACGACGCTAGCCCATGCGGTTCCGGCCTTGACTATGCACCTGGGAACCGTGTTGGCCGAGGCGGCGGCGGTTTGTTTGGAGTCGAATGAGCATCCCCAGGGCGTGCCGCTGTCGGTCCGCGGTGAATCGAGCGAGCGATTCGGCTTGACATGGCGACCGATGACAGACACCATGCGCCGCGCCTATAATAACGAAGACGGCACAGAGATTGGCGCCTGCGGCGTGGCGATCCTCCTGGTTCGCGAAATCAGCGGGATGGCGGTGATCGAACGGTCTGCGAGGGGACGGGTTTTGACTACTGGCTCGGTGACACGCAGGAGATGCCGTTTCAGCGGAAAGGCCGGCTGGAGGTGTCGGGCATCATGCGGGGGGTAGACAAGGACGTAAAGGCCCGCGTACGACTCAAGCGAGAGCAAACGAAAAGGTCAGATGCGACCCAATTGGATGCGTGGATCGTGATCGTCGAGTTTGGACGGCCGCTGGCCGAGGTGGTGAAGCGATGACCCAGATCGCGGACACACATGACCAGGCGATGCGCTTTGCCGAAGAGGCGTTTGTGGCCGACCTGCACGGCGACGACGCCAAGGCGCAGCCCTTGCTGCGGAAAGCGTTCGAGCTGGAACGACAGGCCGCAGAATTGCTCTTCACGGAATTCGATGTCGAGCCCACTCGCTCGGTGCTATTTCGCAGCGCCGCCACGCTTGCGCAGCGCTGCGGCGAACACCGCGAGGCCGAACGGCTGATTGCGATGGGGCTTTCAGGTCGCCCGCCGGAAGAAATCGCCGACGAACTGCGTGATCTGCTCGAAACGGTCCATCTCGAGCGGCATCTTGCCGTGCGCGGCATGCGGTTGGACCCCTGCGAATTGCAGATGGCCCTGGCCGGCCCGCACGTGGGCTACGGGTTGATCGAAAGCAATGCGTTCCTCAGCCGCGGCGAGACGGTCAAGAAACTGCTAGCCCGAACCGCCGAGCGTAAGTCGGGACTCGAGTTTCGCGAGCATGGGACCGCGCCCAAGGCGATCGTCGAGCAATTTGAGCA